>JBEGNG010000075.1:0-7186 GCA_041182645.1 Planctomycetota bacterium | reverse complement strand
CCCGTCGAGGCGCGAACAACGGGCGCCCGCCGCGGCTGCCGTGCTCGACGGTGCTTCCACCGACCGCGAGGACGCGAACGACCCGACGGACGATGACGCCGACGACGGTGACGGTCCGCACTGGGAGGGCAGCGATGCGCACCAGGCTCCCGAACCACCAGCGCCGATCGAGCAGCTCGCGGGGATCCTCGACATCTCCGGCAACGAGGCACGCCTGCGCCAGTTCGGCAGCAACGGTTGGGTGCACTCCCACGACGAACCCCAGATCCCGATGGACCTGGTGCAGCGCTTCAACCTCCGCAACGGCAACCAGGTCAGCGTGCAGGTCCAGATGGTCCGCGCGCGCCGTCGCCGCGGTCCGAAGAAGCTCCGCCGAACGGTGGTCGGCATCGAGTCGGTCGAGGGGCTCGATCCCTCGGCATGGGCGGCGCGTCCGCCGTACGGCGAACTCACGAGCATCGATCCCCAGCCGAGGATGCACCTGGAGTACCGCGGTTGCCCGCCGTCGTGCCGCCTGATCGACCTGTTCTGCCCCATCGGCTTCGGGACGCGCGGCCTCATCGTCGCGCCGCCCAAGGCGGGCAAGACGATCCTGCTGCAGCAGATCGCCCACGGCATCAAGCACAACCATCCGCAGGTCGAGCTCATCGCCCTGCTGATCGACGAGCGCCCCGAGGAAGTCACGGACTTCAAGCGAAACGTGCCCGCGCTCGTGCTGGCCTCGAGCAACGACCAGGACCTCGAGAAGCACACGCAGATGGGCATCATGGCCATCGAGCGCGCCCGACGGCTCTTCGAGGCGGGCAAGGACGTGGTCGTGCTGCTCGACAGCCTCACGCGCCTCGGCCGCGCGTTCAACAACAACCGGCGCTATTCCACGGGTGGCCGCACGATGTCGGGCGGCCTCGACTCACGCGCGCTCGAGGTGCCCAAGCAGCTCTTCGGTGCCGCGCGCAAGGCCGAGGAGGGCGGCAGCCTGACGATCATCGCCACGTGCCTGGTCGATACCGGCAGCCGAGCCGACCAGGTCATCTTCGAGGAATTCAAGGGCACGGGCAACATGGAGCTCATCCTCGACCGCTCGATCGCCGAGCGCCGCGTCTACCCCGCCATCAACCTGGCGGCCAGCGGCACGCGCAAGGAGCACCTGCTCATGGGCGAGCGCGAACTCAAGACGATGACGGCCCTTCGGCGTCGGCTCATGACCATGCCGCCGTTCGTGCAGGTGGAACAGCTCGTCGCGGCGGTGAACCGCTCGCCCGACAACGAGACCCTCGTCCGCGGCAGCGGCGGCTGAGCGGGCCACGCCCATGACGGCGCCGAGTCCGTTCTTCGCCAACGCCTTCGACAGCGACCTGCGCGGCGATGGCCTCTTCCTGGCCGAGAGCCCCAGGGTCATCCGCCGTGCGCTGCACGCCATGCACGCCGATGAACGCGGCGCCGCCCGCATGGTGCCGAGCGTGCGCCCGCTCGAGCTGTTGGCCTGCGACGAGGCCATCGAGGAGATCGGCGAGGCGGTCGGCTTCTTCCCGCTGGTCATCCACCGCATCACGCACGATGCGCTCACGGCCCTGACCGGCTACCGCATGCACGACGGCGCGATCATGCTGTGCTCGCGCCCGGGTGCGCCGAGCGCCAAGCGGCGCAAGAGCGAGGATGCCGCGTGCGCCGACCTCGATGCCTTCGCGGCGGCGCTGCCCCCGGCATGCTCGGTGCTCGCGGGCGACGGCATCGTGCACACGGACAACATCGGGAGCCTCTTCCGCAACGCCGCATGCTTCGGCGATGCCGGCGTGCTCCTGAGCGAGCGGTGCGGCGACCCCCTGAACCGCAAGGCCGTCCGCATCGCCAGTGGCCGCACCTTCACGGTGCCGTGGGCGCGGGCCGCATCGCTGCACGATGCCCTGGCCCACCTTCGCGACCGCCACGGGTTCGCGCTGCTCGCCGTCGAGGACTGTCCCGGCGCGAAGGCGCTCTGGGATGCCCCGATGCCGCCGCGGTGCATCTTCGTCTTCGGTGCGGAGGGGGCCGGCGTGCGCCAGGCCACCATGGAGGCGTGCGGCACGACGGTCAACCTGCCCATGCAGGCGCACCACGACCTGCGGGAGCAGGACGACCTGCCGAGCCTGAACGTGGCGGTGACCTCAGCCCTCGTCCTGGGTGAGCGGCGACGCCGCCAGGCCCAGGCGGTGGCCGGGACCGCGTGACGCGGCGAGCTCGCGGAGGTGCTCGGCCGGCACACGCTGGACCTTGGCACCGAGCCGGTTGAGCACCTGCTCCATGCGGGCGTACCCACGGTCGAGGTGGTAGACGCGGTGCACGATGGTCTCGCCCTCGGCGGCCAGGCCCGCCAGCACCAGGCAGGCGCTCGCACGCAGGTCACTGGCCATGACCTCGGCACCGCTGAGCTGACTGCGGCCGGTGATCACGCAGACGTTCTGGTTGCGCTGGATCTGTGCGCCCATGCGGGCCAGCTCGGCCACGTGCAGGAAGCGCTCGGTGTAGATCTTCTCGGTGATGATCGAGTTGCCCTGGGCCTGGGTCAGCAGGGCCATGAACTGCGCCTGCAGGTCGGTCGGGAAGCCCGGGTGGGGCTGCGTGGTGATGGTGGTCGGCCGAAGGAATCGGTCGCTGAAGACCCGGACGCTGCAGCGCTCATCGCTGTCGGCGGCGTTGACCTTCTCGATGCGGACGCCGATCTCGTTCCAGCGGTCGATCGCGCAGAGCAGGCTGTCGTAGGGGAAATCGTGCAGCGTGACCTGGCCGTTGGTGATCGCTGCGGCGATGGCGTAGGTGCCGGCCACGATGCGGTCGGGCATGACCGAGTGGGTCGCGCCGGACAGCTCGTCGACGCCGTCGATGATGATGCGGGGGCTGCCGTCACCGGTGATCTTCGCGCCCATCGAGCGCAACAGCCGCGCCACGTCGACGACCTCGGGTTCGCACGCGGCGCCCTCGATGACCGTCCGGCCCTGGGCCAGGGTGGCGGCGCACATGACGTTCTCGGTGGCACCCACGCTCGAACCGTTGGGACCGCCCAGGAAGATCGTGGCGCCCTTCAGCCGGTCGGCGCTGACGGTGATGTAGCCACCGTCCATCTCGATCTTGGCACCCAGCGCGCGCAGCCCGCGCAGGTGCAGGTCGACGGGCCGATCGCCGAAGGCGCACCCGCCGGGAAGGCTGACGAACGCCTTGCCGCGCTTGGCCACGAGCGGGCCGAGCACGCTGATGGAGGCGCGCATCTTCTTGACGGTCTCGTAGCTGGCCTCCGACGACTCGCTGCTGGTGCCGGTGACGCGGATGCGGCCGGGCGTGCGCTCGACGCCCATGCCGAGTTCGCCCAGCAATTTCAGCATGTTGTCGATGTCGGCGTGATCGCTGACGTTGCCCAGCTGCACCGTGTCGTCGGTGAGCAGCGAGCAGCACAGCAGCGGGAGTGCGGCGTTCTTGGCGCCCTCGATGCGGACCTCTCCGCCGAGCCTGCGCCCACCCTCGATCACGAAGCATTCCATTGCCATCGTTCACCTCTCGTCGGGACCAGTGGCCGCATCCATGCGACCTCGTGCATTATGACATCGGCACGCGACCCCGTGTTGCTTCGGAACGCGTTGACGATGATTTTGCCTCTCGTAGCATCCGACCCTCCATGACCGACCACGCCACCGTGAACGACCCGTCGATGCCCGAGGCATCCATGCACCTCGTGCCACCGACCGCGCCGGCTTCGGCCATCGTCAGCTCGACGTCGCTCTGCACGAAGGGCAAGTCGGCGAGCGTCGTGCGGCACGTCTGCATCGACGTCGGCGGAACCCCGCTCGAGGGCCGCTTCCTCGCCGGCCAGAGCTTCGGCGTCGTGCCGCCCGGCACCGATGCGAACGGCAAGCCGCACAAGGTCCGGCTCTATTCGATCGCCAGCCCCGGCTACGGGGAGGATGGCCACGGCCGGATCCTGAGCACCACCGTCAAGAGGCTCATCGACGAGCGACGCCCGCAGCGCCCCGGCGACGATCCCGATGACCACGGCCTCTTCCTCGGGGTCTGCAGCAATTTCCTCTGCGATCGCAAGGCCGGCGACCAGGTCCAGGTCACGGGCCCGGCCGGGAAGCGGTTCCTGCTCCCCACCGACCGCGACGCCCACGACTACCTCTTCGTCGCCACCGGCACCGGGATCGCGCCCTTCCGGGGCATGATCCACGAACTCCTCGTGGGGCCACCGGCGGGCTCGCCGGCCCGGGCATCCTGGCGTCCAACGACCTCGTCGATCACCCTCGTGATGGGAACGCCGTACACGACCGACCTGATCTACGACGACTGGTTCCGGGGCCTCGCCGACGCCCACCCCCGCTTCGCCTACCACACGGTCACGAGCCGGGAATCAGCCGCCACCCCCGGCCGTGGCGCCTACGTCCACCAGTTCATGGATGGCATCGCCGAGTCGCTCCGCCCCACCCTCGCGGGACCCCGCGGGCTGGTCTACCTGTGCGGGCTCGCGGGCATGCAGGTCGGCGTCTACAGGATGCTCGCGCGACATGGCCTCGCGGGCCAGTACCTGAGCCTGCACGAGGAACTGTCGGGCATCGCCCCCGACGACTGGACCGAGGACCAGCTGCGCCGCCGGGTGCACGCCACGCGACGGTGCATGGTCGAGGTCTACTGACGCCACGGTTCCTTGTCGGATTGGATGACCCCGCGGCCCGGTCGCCGCGTACGATCCCGTCATGGGCGAGGAACGACAGGACTTCGAGTCGCCGGCGGACGCGGTCGAGTACGCCCTCGAACGCATGCGCAAGGGCGAGTTCGCCGTCGCCGTCCCCGTGCTCCGGCTGGCCCTGCAGGCCGACGATTCCCACCCCGAGTGGCACCTCCACCTGGGCCGCGCGCTCGAGGGTTTGGGACGGTTGGATGACGCCCTGCGCGCCTACACGCACGCCGCGAACGAACTCGACCAAGCCTGCGCCGCCCAGACCATGGCCGCCGCCTGTGCGGCGCGCATGGGGCTGCACGAGCTGAGCCTCGAGTGGGCAGAGGCCGCGGCCCGATCGGATGCGGCGCATGATCCCGCCTGGGCCCTCCAGATCCATGCCCTCTCGGCGATGGAACGGTTCGACGATGCCGAGGTCGTCTACTACACGGCCCAGGAGTACGCGCAGCTGCTGCCGCTGACGACGATCGAGATGGGCGACGTCTGCGCCCGCCGTGGTGATCATGCGCGCGCCGCCTGGTGCTACGAGCACGCCCAGGCCCAGGGCGCCGAGCTGCCCGGCCTGCGCACGCGCCTGGGCTTCGCCCTGCAGTTCAGCGACGCGCACCGCAAGGCGCTGCGCGTCTTCCGTGCCGTCTGCGCCGCAAGCCCGATGCCGCGCCCCGACACCGCGGGCACGGGCGAGGACGACAGCGGTGCGCCGTACATCGGCCTCGGCATCACCCTGGCGTCGCTCGGTCGTCTCGACGAAGCCGAGGAAGCCCTCCGCGTGGCTTCGCTGCACGGTGAATTCCAGCCCGATGCGTCGCGTCGCCGGGGCTTCGTGCTGCTTCGACTGGCTCGGTACGCGGAAGCCCGCGCGAGCTTCGAACGGTCCCTCGCGATGGAGCCCGGCGACACCGTCGCGCTTGCCGGCATCGCCGAGTCGGCGATCCGGCTGGGCGATCCCGGCGCGGCGCGCTACGCGATGCAGACCATCGTGGCACGCACGCGCGAGACGGGGTCGACGGACGCGCTCGATGATCACGAGCACACGGGCTACGTGGTGCTCGCGGAGCTCGCGCTCGGGCTCGGGCTCCGACGCCTGGCCTTCGACCTGGCCTTCGTGGGCCGCGATGCCGAGGATGCCTCGGAACTGATGGCCCAACCGCAGGTGGCACGCCTGGTGGGCTACCTGGCTGCGGTCGAGCACGACGACCCCCGTCCTGCGCTCCTGGCGCTCGCCCGCAACCGACACTGTGCCACGAGCGCCTTCAACGCCGCGCTTGCCAGCCTGCGCCGCGGCGACCTGCGCCTGGCCTCGGCCTGCATCGGCAGGCTGCGCACCATCAGCCCCGACCATCGAGCCTTGACGACCCTGCGGGTCAAGCTGGCCTGGCGATGGACGATGCGCGCCGTGCAGCGCGCCCTGCATCGCCCCGGCACGGCGTGATGGGCAACGCTGCCCACTGAACGACAGCAGCCCGCGGCCTGGGGCCACGGGCTGCGTGATGAACGGCCTTCGACCGGACGCTCAGGTCCCGGCGTTGGTGTACGGCAGCAGCGCCATGAAGCGGGCGCGCTTCACTGCGAGCGCGAGCTGCTTCTGCGTCTGGGCGTCGAGCGCCAGGCGCTTGCGGCCGTAGAGCTTGCCGTTGGGCGTCATGGCCCGGCGGAGCTCCTCGACCTGCTTGTAGTCGATGAATGCCTTGCCCTTGGCACCGATGGTGCGCTTGAAGGTCGGCGGAGGAGGCGGGGTGAATTGCGACATGCGAGACTCCATTCGTTCCTGTCGGGCCGAAGCCCAGGAGCGCCGTGGTCCCCGTTGGGGGGCTTCCGTGACATCCGGAAGCGGCGAGTCGCGCACGATAGCGGCGACCGAGTCCAAGCGAAAGCCCCACCGTGCCCTTGCGTCCAGGTCCGAGGCGGTTATCCAACCTGATCCCGCCGGACGAACCCGGCTCGCACCGCCGCCCCGGCGCGTGCGACGGCGTCGGCATCGATGCCGGTCACGAATCCGAGGTCGTGCAGGCGACGCACCAGCGATTCGGTGGCGAGGTTGCCGGGCGCACCCGGCGCGTACGGGCACCCACCGAGCCCGGTGGCGCTCGCATCGAACGCCCTGACGCCGAGCCCGAGTGCACGCTCCGCGCACGCCAGCGCCGCACCACGCGTGTCATGCAGGTGAAGGATCGTCGCCGAAGGTTCGACCACGCCGCCGACGGCCTCGTACATGGCCTCGATCGCATCCGGATCGGCGGCCCCGATCGTGTCACCGAGGTCGAGCTCATCGATACCCAGATCGAGCAATCGCCGCGAGCACTGCGCGACCGTCGACGGAGCAACCGGCCCATCGAAGGGACAGGCAATCACGCACGAGAGGTACCCGCGCACGCGCACGCCGGCGGCCTTCGCGGCGGTGACCACCGGAGCGATCCTCGCGAGCACCTCGTCGATCGATCCGTTGGTGTTGCGGCGGCTGAAGCCCTCGCTGGCAGCGGCGAA
>JBEGNG010000074.1:0-7252 GCA_041182645.1 Planctomycetota bacterium | reverse complement strand
GCGGCCCCCAAGGCCGACGACGACGCTGGCTGCATCGCGGTCGAAAGCCCGATGGTCGGCACCTTCTACGCCACGCCGGGCCCGGACAAGCCTCCGTTCGTGCAGGTGGGCGCGCAGGTCGGCCCGGAGTCGATCGTGTGCCTCGTCGAGGCGATGAAGATCTTCAACGAGATCAAGGCCGAGAAGTCGGGCACCGTGCACAAGATCCTGGTCAAGAGCGGCCAGCCGGTCGAGTTCGGCCAGAAGCTCTTCCTCATCAAGCCGTCCTGAGACGGACGGAGCCACATCCACATGTTCAAGCGAATCCTGATCGCCAACCGCGGCGAGATCGCGCTGCGGATCATCCGCGCCTGCCGCGAACTCGGCGTCGAGACCGTCTGCGTGCACAGCCAGGCCGACGCCGGCGGCACCTGGCTCGAGCAGGCTGACCGCACCGTCTGCATCGGGCCCGGTCCATCCAAGGACAGTTACCTGCGCATCGACCGCATCATCGCGGCGGCCGAACTGACGCACGCCGACGCGATCCACCCCGGCTACGGCTTCCTCAGCGAGAACAGCCACTTCGCCGAGGTCGTGCGCGATTCCGGGTTCACGTTCATCGGGCCGAGCCCCGAGGCCATGAACCTGCTCGGCGACAAGGTGAACTGCAAGCGCATGGCCAAGCAGAGCGGTACGCCGATCTTCCCCGGCACCGACGGCGGCATCGAGGATCTCGAGGAAGCCGTCAAGGTCGCCGCCGAGATCGGCTACCCGGTCATCGTGAAGGCTGCCGGCGGCGGGGGCGGGCGCGGCATGCGCATCGCTCGCGACGAGGCGGAGCTCCGTGCGGGCGTGGACAGCGCCCGTCAGGAAGCGGCAGCGGCCTTCGGCAACCCGATGGTCTACGTCGAGAAGTACCTCGAGCAGGCGCGCCACTTCGAGGTGCAGACGATCGGCGACAACCACGGCAACTCGATCCACCTGTACGAGCGCGACTGCAGCAGCCAGCGACGCCACCAGAAGCTGATCGAGGAGGCACCGGCGCCGGGCGTCGATCCCGCCAAGCGTGACCGCGTCTGCGAAAGTGCGGCCGCGCTGATCCGCAACGCGAAGTACTGCGGCGCCGCGACGGTCGAGTTCCTGATGGACAAGGACCAGAACTTCTACATGCTCGAGGTGAACACCCGCGTGCAGGTGGAGCACCCCATCAGCGAAGCCATCACCGGCGTCGACATCGTCCAGACCGGCATCCGCGTGGCTGCAGGCGAGAAGCTGCCCTACACGCAGAACGACATCCGCATCAACGGACACGCCATCGAGTTCCGGATCAACGCCGAGGACCCCGACCGGAACTTCATGCCGCAGGCGGGTCTCGTCGAGACCTGGGCTCCGCCCGGTGGGCCCGGCATCCGCATGGACAGCCATGTGCGCGGCGGCTACCGCGTGCCGCCCAACTACGACAGCATGGTCGGCAAGCTCATCGTGCACGCGCCCGACCGCGCGACCTGCATCCAGCGGTCGCTCGGTGCGCTCAAGGAATTCAAGGTCGGCCCGATCAAGACGACCATCCCGCTGCACATGCGGCTCTTGCGCGAACCGCAGTTCGTGAACGCGACCCACGACATCAAGTACGTCGAACGGCTGCTCGCCGCGAAGTGATCGCCCGTTCTCCGTCGGTGCACCCCAACCGCGCTGCCGGCAAGGCACGTCGGGGATTCGCATCGGCGAAGGACGTCGGGATGACGTGGACCGGAACGACAGCGGCCCCGTCCAGTGGACGGGGCCGCGTGTCAATCGATTCGAACCTTCGTGAACGCCCGAGGGACGCTCAGCGGCGGCGACGGCTGGCCAGGCCAGCGACGCCCAGCAGGGCGATGGCGCCCGGAGCCGGAACGATCGTGAACGAGCCATCAGCGGTGCTGGTGGTCTGCGTGCCGGTGATCCAGTTCGAGGCGTCCGCGAAGCGGGCAGCCCACTCCTCGGCCGTACCGCTGGTGAAGAGGGCGAAGTTGAACGACGCGTAGTTCTGGCCGCCGGTCAGCAGCGTGGCGGAGCCTGCACCGAGGCCGGGAGCGAGGCTGCCCGTCGACGAGCTGGTGGCGTTCTCGTACGCGCCGGTGTTGTCGAAGTTCCACAGCGAGGTGAAGCCGTCGAACATCGGGTTCGCGGTGTTCGTGCTGGTGAAGACGGTGACCTGTTCACCGGTCGACGAGAGCGAGAGCTGCTGGAACGCCGAGGTGCCCGTGCCGACGAGGCCCGACAGCGCCCAGATGCCGGCGTCGGCGTTGGTCGACAGCGAGCTGATGACGGTGCCCGCCGCCAGGCCGTTGGCGCCGACGGTGAACTTCATCAGGTTCTCGTTGCCGTCGCTGTCGGTGCCCGACACGCCACGGAAGCCCGTGCCGGTCCAGCCGTTGTCGGTGAAGTACAGGACCGTGCCGGGGGCCAGGTCGACGAGGGCGGCGAAGGCGACGTTGTCGGTCGGCGCGCCGGAAGCCTGGAAGCCGACGATGGCCACGGCACCTGCGGTGAGCGACGCCGAAGCGGACGACGCCACGAAGGCTGCGATGACGCACGAAGTGGTGCGAAGCATGGTGGAAACCTCTGGATGGGAAAGGGAAGGGAAAGGGAGGGGTACAACGTCGACCAACCACTCGCCGACGGGGGGAACGTAAACCCAAACGGTGCACGATCCGCCTGAAGTGCGTTAGGGTTCCATGAAGAACGCCGAGGCTGCGCAAGCGCCTCCGCCGCAGTGGTTTGGGAGCGCACCACGGCCCGTGCTAGCCTCCCGCCGATGGAGTTCGATCTGCAGTCCCTGCTGGCCCGGGAACGGGGCCAGGGCACCAGCCAGTTGGCCGAGCACGTGAACCCCCGGTTCGCGACGGTCCTGCGCACGATCGGCTTCGATCGCGAGTACGTGCGGGCCGAGGGGGCGCACCTCTGGGATGCCAAGGGCAATCGGTACCTCGACTTCCTGGCCGGGTATGCCGTCTGCAACCTCGGTCGGAATCACCCGACGGTCATCCGGGCGCTGCAGGATGCCCTCGCGGCCGAGCTGCCCTCGATGGTGCAGTTCGAGGTGCCGACCCTGGCAGCCGTGCTCGCGCGCGAACTCAAGGCCCGCGTCGGTCGTGGCCTTGACCACGTGTTCTTCACGAACTCGGGCACCGAGGGCATCGAGGCCGCGATCAAGTTCGCCAAGTGCGCGACCGGTCGCCCCGGCCTGCTCTACGCCCGCAAGGCGTTCCACGGCCTGTCGAGCGGTTCGGTCTCGTTGAACGGCTGCGAGAGTTTCCGCGCCGGTTTCGCACCGTTCCTGCCGGGCTGCCGCATGGTCGAGTTCAACGACCTGGCGTCACTGGAGGCCGAGCTTGCGCTCGGTGACGTTGCGGCGTTCGTGATCGAGCCCATCCAGGGCAAGGGCGTGAACATCCATTCGCAGGGCTACCTCGCGGAAGCCGGTCGACTGTGCCGCAAGCACGGCGCGCTGCTCGTCTGTGACGAGGTGCAGACCGGCGTGGGTCGGACCGGTTCATTCCTGGCGATCGACCAGGAGGATGGCGTCGAGCCCGACATGGTGGTCATGTCCAAGGCGCTCTCGGGTGGCCAGGTGCCCGTGGGTGCCGTGCTTGTGCGCGGCGGGGTCTGGAAGGCCACGTTCTCCAGCCTCGATCGTGCGATCGTGCATTCCTCGACGTTCCACATGGGCACGCTGGCCATGGTCGCGGGCTTGAGCGTGCTGCACGCCTACGACGCCTGCGATGCCGCGGGCAACGCGCGGCGCATGGGCGCCACGCTCATGGAGGGCCTGACGGCGATGCAGCCGCGGTTCGAGATGCTGAAGTCGATCCGGGGCCGCGGCCTGATGATCGGCATCGAGTTCGGCCAGCCCAAGTCGCTTGCGCTGCGCGCGTCATGGGCGGCCACGCATGCGATGGACCGGAATCTCTTCGCGCAGAGCGCGATCGTGCCGCTGATGGAGGATCACCGCATCATCTGCCAGGTCGCGGGCCACAACCTCGACGTGGTCAAGCTCATCCCGCCGTTGGTGATCGACGAGCAGGATGTGCGGTGGTTCCTCACGGCCTTCGAGTCGGTGCTGGAGTCGATGCATCGGCCGCTGGCCACGGCCGGGCTGCTGGCCCGGTTGGGCCGCAACACGCTTCGCAGCGTGATCGGTTCGGCGGAGTGACCGCGCGGTCAGTCGGGGAGCTGCATCAGCAGGACATGCTCGCGCGGGGCGCGCACGCCGCCCTCGAAGACGGCCCAGGTGCGGTTGCCGAGCGACGCCCCGCACACCGAGCCGACCGGTCCATCCCAGGCGACCCAGTCGATCGATCCATCGCCGGCCGATGCGACGACCAGCCGGTCGTTCCGCGGCCCCTGGGCGGTCACGTACGAGCCTCCCGATGCTCCGACCCAGAACGGCTGTGCGGTCGAGGGGCAGGGGATCGCTCGATCGCCCGGCGTGACCCACCGCTGCGGCAGTCGCGGCACGCGGATCGATGCCTGGTCCACCCCGGCCCAGACCGGATCGCACGATGGCGTGGTCGTCAGATCATGGATTGACCACGATGCCCCCGACCCGCGGACCACGCACGCGCGTGGGCTCCCATCGACCACGCGCGTCGCAGCGGCTTCCAGCGCGTTTGCACCGTGCTTGCGCATGCCGACGGCCATGAGGCGGACGGGCGCTGCGCTGGCATCGATGGTGCCTGCATGCTGCCACGTGATCGTGTCACGCGAGGTGAACACCTCGAACGAGGTGGCCAACAGGTCCTTGCTCATGGGCTGCACGAGCAGGACCCAACCCGAGCCGTCATGACCGATCGTGGCTCGTCCGGGCTCGATGCCACCCACGTCGATCGGCATCGCCGGCCCGAGTGTGCCGCTGCGCAGCGATCGTCGGCGGATCGCATGGTCCAGCGTGCCGTCATCGCGTGTGGTCACGGCCAGGGCCACGATCTCGATCGAGTCCGGTCCGGCGGCAGCCACCGGATCCCGGTGCTCATCGATCGGGCCATCGGCCGCGGAGAAGACGATGGTGGGCACGGGCACACGGTGGACCGGGCCATCGATGGTGCACTCGATCACGCGGATCGCCGCGCTCGGACCGGCGATGCCGATGCGGCCGTGGGCGGCGTCGAGCGCGATGGAGCCGACCTCCACGCCATCGGTGGAGAGCCGGAGCTTCTTGCCGTCCCATTGGGCGACGAACTGGATGGGAACGCCCGGGCGGGCAGGCACGGCCCTCAGCTCCGCCAAGGGTGCGGGCGGCCCGAATCGTCCGCCCCGTGGCACCACGTCATGCTCGGGGTCATCGAGTCCGAGGATGCCGCCGGCGATCGCCAGACCCGCGCCCTCGGTCGCGAAGCGCTCGAGCACGATGGTGGCGTGCAGTCGAAACGGCCCATCGCCGACCGTCCAGGGGAGCCACGCGACGTCGCCAGGTCCGACGCCGTCCAGCCCTGAGCCGCTCAGCGTGGATGCACCCTGGCAGGCGCCGTCGCGGATGAGGTTGATCGATGGAGCAGCCTGCGCCGGGGGCTGCTGCGTGGCCGCCATGCACGGCGCAGCGATCATCGCGGCCAGGACGGCGAGGCCCCAACGCAGGGGATGCGGGTCAATCAAGCGAACTCGCGCCCCAGCTCGCCAGCAGGATGCCAAGGTCGTTGCCATCGACCGTGCCGCTGCCGTCGACGTCATTGGAGGTCGACGAGCCCCATCCCGAGAGCATGATGCCCAAGTCATTGCCGTCGACGATACCGCTGCCGTCAAGGTCGCCGGGTCGCTGGGTGACCAGCGCGGGAAGGCGCGAGCCCAGGACATCCAAGCCGGGAACCGTGCCGTCGTAGACGGCCGTGTCGGCACGTTGCAGGACCGTCAGGTCCGGCAGGAGTTCCACCATGGTTCCCTGCTGGAAGGGCGCCTTCACACGGAAGCGGAAGGTCGTCACGAGGACGCCGCTGGTGCTGACCTGCACCGGAGCCCCGAAGTTGGCGATGGCGTAGTGCAGCGCCGTCCCGTCCTGAGGCACGGATGCCTCGTTGATCCCGGTGGTGTCCACGTTGGGTGCCGGAAAGTACGAAGCGAGCAGCGGTACGGCCCCGGTCTGGGTGGTTCCCAGAAGCGTGAGCTTCGACGGATCCCAGGCCAGCACGCTGTCCACCGCCACGAAACTCATGCCCACGAAACTGTCCGTCGGCACGCGCCGTGCGCGCAACTGCACGTTGATCGTCTGGCCCACGACGACCGGCGCCTCGGGGCCGCTCAGCTCGAGGTCGATCACGTTCTGGGCGTGAGACGCCCCCGCGACGGCGAGAGCAAGCGATGCAACGATGGTCTTGGTGGTTCTCATGGCGCGAACAGCCCGGCCACGGGCACTCCATCATGCGCCGAGGTCGTGCGGGGGTCAAGGCGTGGATGAAAAAAGGTCCGCCGTACCAAAGCGGTACGGCGGACCATGTGTGCACTCGGACGATCAGATCCGGATCACCAGCCGGTCGAGAGCGTGGGCTGTGGGCGCTTGCTGCCCGGTTCCACGCCCTGCATCAGCAACGCGATGTCGGTCGAATCGACCCACCCGTCGTTGTTGATGTCGGCGATGGCCTGCGAGCCCAGACCCATGCGGCGGAGCTGCCGCACGGCGATGCGCTCCATCGGGGCTGCGCCGTTGTAGCTGCCACCGCAGGTTTCGTCGACCTGGAAGAAGTTCACCGCCAGGAAGGACAGGTCACTGTTGTTGACCGTGCCGCTGGCGTTGAAGTCCGTGTGCGGGCCGATCGTCGAGGCCGTGGTGTTGACAGCCCGGTCCGAACCGCGCTGGGCCACGAACGTGGAGAAGTCGAGGATGTCGATCACCGTGTCCGAGTTCGCGTTGCCGACGACGAGGTAGTCGGACGCCGAGGCCGAGGCATCCACCAGGAAGCGGCTGTTGTACGAACGACCGCCGAACGAGCTGGCGCTGTTGCTCGACGTCACCGAGATCGCACGGCGCAGGGTGTGCAGGGGATCGCTGACGCGCGCGCAGCCGTCGGCCCAGTTGGTGGCGCCGCTGGCGTAGACGGTCACCGAGCCCTCCGAGCGGCTGCTGGCGCCGGAACCCGCAGGGGTCAGGGTGATGGTCTGGGTGTCGCTGTCGCTGGCCGAGGACTTCGCAAACTCCGCGCGCAGGCCGCGGGTGAAGGCTTCGGAGGCCGCAAAGGCGCCGCCCTGGGCCGCGCTGACGAGCGCCAGGCTGTCCGCCGACACGTCGACGGTGGTGGTGCTG
>JBEGNG010000073.1:0-7273 GCA_041182645.1 Planctomycetota bacterium | reverse complement strand
CGCGCCCGGCCGCGCGCCCCGCGGGCGGCCCGAGGCCGGGCCGGATCCGGCGCGGGACGATCGTGCCCGGCGCCGAATTCACGGCGTCTGCTTGTGCCGGGCCGGATCTTGGGCTAGTGTCCCCGCGACGCCTCGTGGCGTCATTCCTCCATGCAGCGGACCATCTCCGAATGATGACTTCCCCCACTCGCGTCCTCCCATGAGGCCGTCGCGAGCGAGCATGGACAACCTCCACCCACGCAGTGGAACCCTGACATCAGGTTCGCGGTCGCCGTCAGCGCGCCGTGGCCATTCCCGTCCGAGCTGACACCCAGGAGCCACCCATCAGCCAGTTCCCGCCTCGCCGTCCCCCGTTCCAGCGCGACTTCGCCCCTGCCGGCCCGCGCATCAACGACCGCATCCGCATCAGCCCGATCCGCCTGATCGACGAGCACGGCACCATGATCGGCGTGGTCGAGACCGACGAAGCCAAGCGCATGGCGCAGGAGGCCGGCCTCGACCTGGTCGAGATCGCCGCCGACGTGCGTCCGCCGGTCTGCAAGATCATGGACTTCGGCAAGTTCAAGTACGAGCAGGCCAAGACGGAGAAGAAGAACCGCCAGAATTCCAAGGGCGGTGAACTGAAGGAAGTCCGCTTGGGCCGCAGCATGAAGATCGGCGTGCACGACGTCGAACTGCGCGTGCGGCAGGCGCGGGCCTTCCTGATCGAGGGCCACAAGGTGCAGATCGTGCAGAGCTTCCGCGGCGCGCGCGAACTGGCCCACCGCGAGATCGGCGACCAGCTCATCAAGCAGGTGATCGATGCCCTGCTCGACGTGGCGCGCCTGGACATGGCGCCGCGCATGGCGGGCCGCCGACAGTCGGCGATCCTCTCGCCCGACCGCACCAAGATCGACACCTACAAGCGCAAGATGGCCGCCGAAGGCAAGAAGATCGAGGGCTCGAAGGAGCTCCCGCCGCAGGAGCCCGAGGGCACCGACGACGACGGTCCGGACGAGGGCGACTCCGCCGAGTGACCCGAGCCGCGACGACCGACACGCGACCGCGCCGCACGGCGCGGTTTTTTCATGCGCCCGCTTGCATAGTATGCAGACGGCTGTATATTCATCCACTTCCCCATGGCCGCCACCAAGGTCCAACGCCACCGAGCCATCGCCCGCCTGATCGCCGGCGCCGAGCTGCACAGCCAGCACGAGCTGCAGCGCGAGCTGGCCGCCCAGGGCATCCGCACCACGCAAGCCACGCTGTCGCGGGACCTTGCGGAACTCGGCGTGCTCAAGGGGGCGGCCGGCTACCGCCTCCAGGATGCGGCACCCGAGCCCGCCGGTGATGCCCTCGATGCCCTCGCGCGCCGCCTGCTGGCCGGCGTCGAGCAGGCGGGCAACCTCGTCGTGCTCCACACGCCGCCCGGCCAGGCGAGCGCGCTCGCGATCCAGCTCGACCGCTCCTCGATGCGCGGGGTCGTCGGCACCATCGCCGGCGACGACTGCGTCTTCGTCGCCACGCGCACGCCCACGACCGCCAAGGACCTCGTGCGCCGGCTGACCGTCGCCGCCTCGCCCGCACGCCGCCGGGCCATGGCCTGAAGGGCGTCCATCCATCATGACCACCACCCCCATTCCCGTTGCCGTCGTCGGCGCCGCCGGCTACAGCGGTGCCGAGCTGGTCACGCTCCTCGCGTCGCATCCCGATGCCGTCATCGTCGGCCTCTACGGCTCAGGCTCCCGGGCCGGCGACGAGCCGCTCTCGGGCGCGCATCCGCGTCTGCGCGGCGTGGCCGACCTGCCGATCCTGGCCGCGGATCCCGCAGCCATCGTCGCCTCGGGTGCGCGCGCGGTCTTCCTCTGCACGCCGCATGAGGCGAGCGAGGCCCTCGCGCCGGCCCTGCTCGATGCGGGGCTCGTCGTGCTCGACCTCTCGGCATCGTTCCGCCTCCGCGATGCGTCGCTCTACCCACGCCACTACGGCTTCGAGCACCGGCATGCCGGCCTGCTCGCGACCGCGGTGTACGGGCTCGCTGAACTGCGACGCGCCGAGATCGCCGATGCGCAGCTGATCGCAGTGCCGGGCTGCTACCCAACCAGCGTGATCCTGCCGGTGCGGCCGCTCATCGAGGCTGGCCTGCTGCACTCCTCGCGCGTCATCGTCGACAGCAGCAGCGGCGTCAGCGGCGCGGGCCGGACGGCGGCCGTGAAGAGCCTGTTCTGCGAGGTCTCCATGCAGCCCTACGGCGTGCTGTCGCACCGACACCAGCCCGAGATGGCGCAGGAGACCGGTGCCGACGTGCTCTTCACGCCACACCTGGGGTGCTGGGATCGTGGCATCCTCTCGACGATCCATGGCGAGCTCGCTCCCGGTGCGACGGTCGAGGGCTGCCGGCAGGCACTCCTCGCGCGCTACGCCGCAAGCACCTTCGTGCGCGTGCTCCCCGCCGGCACCTGGCCGAGCGTCGCGGGGGTCGAGCGCACGAACTTCTGCGACATCGGCCTTGGCGGCTGCGACCGTCGCGGGCACCTGGTGATCGCCAGCGCGATCGACAACCTCGTCAAGGGCGCGGCCGGCCAGGCGCTGCAGTGCATGAACATCCGCTTCGGACTCCCGGAATCGCTGGGGCTCGGCCTCGGCCGGCACGGCGCTTCGGCGCGGGCATGTGAGGCATCGGCATGAGCGCGCCCTTCGTCATCAAGCTCGGCGGAGCGCTCATGGACAGCGCACCCGCCCTCGATGCCGTCTGCCGGCAGGTCGCCGGCATGCACGCCATGCAGCCCGGCTCCGTGGTGGTGGTCCACGGCGGCGGCAAGGCCGTCGATCGCCAGTTGGCCGCGCTCGGCATGCCCACCGAGCGCCGCGACGGCATCCGCATCACGCCGCCCGAGCAGGTGCTGCAGATCAGCGGTGTGCTCAGCGGGCAGGTCAACGCCCTGCTGGTCGGGAGCATGATCGCCGCGGGCGCCCGGGCCTGCGGCCTGCGACTGGCCGATGCCGGGCTCGCACGGTGCTCGCGTGCCACGCACCTCGGCTTCGACGCGGGGTGCGTGGGCACCGTGACCGGCGGCGATCCCATCGCACTCCGTGCACTGCTGGCCTGCGGCGTGCTGCCGGTCATCAGCAGCATCGGCACCGGCGAGTCGGGCGAGCTCCTGAACGTGAACGCCGACGATGCCGCCGCCGCGGTCGCATCGATCCTCGGCGCGCGCGGCCTCGTCTTCCTGACGGACGTACCCGGCGTCCTCGACGGAACCCGGGCCCTCATCCCCTCGCTCGATGCGCCCGGGATCGAACGCCTGATCACCGACGGCACGATCTCCGGCGGCATGATCCCCAAGGTCCGCAGCGCCCTCGAGACAGCCGCGGCGACCGGCGTGCCCGTGACCATCGCGGGCTGGGCCGACCCGGCCAGCCTCACCAACCTGCTCACCGGCGGCGTCGCCGGAACCCGCATCACCGCACCTGCACCTACGCTGACGGCGATCCCATGAAACCCTCGTCCTCCACCGTCGTTTCCCAGGCCAACCGGCCGATCGGTGCCCGGCACCTGACGCGCGTCCTCGATCTGGCGCAGCATGAGGTCACGGGGCTGCTTTCCTTCGCGGCAACCCTGAAGAAGGACTACACCCCGTGGGCGGACTGCTTCCGCCAGCGGGCGCTGGCCCTGGCCTTCGAGAAGCCTTCGCTGCGCACCCGCGCCTCCTTCGAGGTCGGCTTCCAGAAGTTCGGCGGCAGCGTGGTGTTCCTCGACCAGCAGCTGTCGCCGATCGGCGAGCGGGAGTCCATCGCGGACTTCGCCCGCAACATGGAACGCTGGGTCAGCGTGCTCGTCGCCCGGACCCGACGGCAGTCGACGATCTCGGAACTCGCCCGCTGGTCATCGATCCCGGTCGTCAACGCCCTCAGCGACGAACACCACCCCTGCCAGGCGCTCGCCGACTGGTTCACCATCCACGAACGCCTCGGCGCGATGACCACGGCGCATCTCGCCTGGGTGGGCGACGGCAACAACGTCTGCCACTCCCTGATGGAGACAGCCGCCTCGGTCGGTGGGCAGATGACCGTGATCACCCCGGAGGGCCTCGAGCCTTCGGTCGATGTCCTGCGGAGCTGCCAGGCGCGCTCCATGCGGACCGGGGCGTCCATCCGCGTCACGAACGACCTGGCGGCCGTGGCGGGCGCGCACGCGGTGTACACCGACGCCTGGATCAGCATGGGCCAGGCGAATGCAGAGCAGAAGATCGCCAAGCTCCGCCCGTACCAGGTGAATTCGGGGCTCATGGCGAAGGCCGCCCCGGGGGCGATCTTCATGCACTGCCTCCCGGCGCACCGTGGCGAGGAGGTGACCGACGACGTCATCGACTCCGCTGCGTCGGTCGTCTTCGACCAGGCCGAGAACCGCATGCACACGCAGAACGCTGTGCTGCTGGCGCTCCTGCGCCCCGACATCGTCACGTTCTCGCCCGGCGGCGAGGCCGTGGTCGCACGCGACTGACCCACACGAACCAGCACGAACCCAGCCACAAGGAGCCACACACCATGCCCACCACCCCCACCAAGATCGCCGTCGCCTACTCCGGCGGCCTCGACACCAGCTGCATCATCCCCTGGCTCAAGGAGCACTACGACGCCGAGGTCGTCGCCGTGGTCGCCGACGTCGGCCAGGGCGACCGTGAGCTCGACGGCATCGAGCAGAAGGCGCGCACCACGGGTGCGAGCGAGTGCGTGGTCATGGACCTCAAGCAGGAGTTCCTCGAGGAGTTCGCCTTCCCCATGGCGATCATGGGCTCGGTCTACGAGGGCCGCTACCTCATGGGCACGAGCATCGCCCGTCCCTGCATCGCGCGCGCCCAGGTCACGGCTGCGCTGCAGACCGGCTGCGATGCGCTCGCCCACGGCTGCACGGGCAAGGGCAACGACCAGGTCCGCTTCGAGAGCACCTATGCCGCGCTCGCACCGCAGCTCGCGGTGATCGCGCCCTGGCGCCTGCCGACCTGGAAGCTGCGTTCGCGCGAAGCCATGCTCGACTACCTCGCCGAGCGCAGCATCCCCTGCGCGGCCAGCAAGGAGAAGCTCTACTCGCGCGACGCCAACCTCTGGCACATCTCGCACGAGGGCGGCGACCTCGAGGATCCCTGGAAGGCTCCGCCGGAGGACGTGTGGATGCTGACCACGAGCCCGGCGCAGGCGCCCGACCAGCACCAGGACGTCACGATCTCCTTCAAGGCCGGCTTCCCCACCGCGGTCGACGGCCGCGCCATGGACAGCGTCAGCATCATGAACGCGCTCAATGCGATCGCCGGCCGCCACGGCGTCGGCCGCATCGACCTGGTCGAGAACCGCCTCGTCGGCATGAAGAGCCGCGGCGCCTACGAGACCCCGGGCGGCACCATCCTCATGGAGGCGCTGCGCGGGCTCGAGCAGCTCGTGCTCGACCGCGACACGCTCCACTGGAAGCAGCGGCTCGCACTCGAGTTCGGTGACCACGTCTACAACGGCACCTGGTTCACGCCGGTGCGCGCCGCCATGTGGGCCGCGGCCCAGTCCGTGGCGCAGGTCATGGACGGCGACGTGGTCGTGCGCTGCTACAAGGGCACTGCGGCCGCCGTCCGCCGCCGCAGCCCCAACAGCCTCTTCAGCCAGAACTTCGCCACCTTCGGCCAGGACGAGGTCTACGACCACAAGGATGCCGACGGCTTCATCCGCCTGTTCAGCCTGCCCTCGCGCATCCGTGCGCTGAAGCAGAACGCCGCCACGCAGGACCTCGCCCGATGACCGCACTCTGGGCCGGCCGCGCGAGCGGCGACGTCGATCCGCTCTTCAAGCGCTTCAACGACAGCCTTCCCTTCGACCGTCGCCTCGTGCGCGAGGACATCGAGGGGAGCATCGCCTGGGCGCGGGCGCTCAGGCATGCGGGCGTGCTCGATGCCGGCGAGCTCACCCGCGTGACCGAGGGGCTCGAAGCCGTGCTCGAGCTGGTCGAGTCCGATCCCTCGTCGATCGAGTCGGCGCAGGACGAGGACGTGCACTCGTTCGTCGAGCGCGAGCTCGTCGCGCGCATCGGGGACCTGGGCAAGAAGCTCCACACCGGCCGCAGCCGCAACGACCAGGTGGCGACCGACCTGCGCCTCTGGACGCTGGCCGAGATCGAGCGCCGCCGCATCGAGATCGATGCCGCCGTCGATGCGTTGCTGCGCCTGGCCGAGCGGGAGAAGGAGACGGTCTTCCCGGGCTACACGCACCTGCAGCGGGCGCAGCCGCTGCTCTTCGCCCACTGGTGCCTGGCCTACGTCGAGAAGCTCTCGCGCGATGCCGACCGGCTCGCCGATGCTGCACGGCGCACCGCCGTCTGCCCGCTGGGGTCCGGCGCCCTCGCCGGCACGACCTACCCCATCGACCGTGTGCGCCTGGCCGAGAGCCTCGGCTTCCACGCCGCGAGCGCCAACAGCCTCGATGCGGTGAGCGACCGTGACTTCGTGGTCGAGACGATCGCCGCCTGCACCCTCTGCGCGGTGCACCTCTCGCGGTTCGCCGAGGACGTGATCTTCTACGCCAGCGCCGAAGCAGGCTTCGTCGAGCTCAGCGATGCCGTCACCAGCGGCAGCAGCCTGATGCCGCAGAAGAAGAACCCCGACGCGCTCGAACTGATCCGTGGCAAGACCGGCCGCCAGATCGGCAACCTCGTCACCATCCTCACGGTGCTCAAGGGCCTGCCGCTGGCCTACAACAAGGACCAGCAGGAGGACAAGGAGCCGCTGTTCGACTGCATGGAGCACCTCTCCATGTGCCTGCGCATGGTGGCCATCGTGCTGGACGGCATGACCATCAACCGCGAGCGCTGCCGGGCCGCCGCGCTCGGGGGCTACTCCAACGCCACGGAGCTGGCGGACTACCTCGTCTCGAAGGGGCTGCCGTTCCGCGATGCCCACCACGTCGCCGGCCGGCTCGTCCGCGAGGCGATCATCGAACAGAAGCCGCTCGAGGGGCTGAGCGTCGAGCAGATGGCGAGCGTGGACGCGCGCATCGGCGCCGACGTCTACACGGCACTCACCGTCGACAGTGCGCTGCGCAAGCGCGACGTGCCCGGCGGAACGGCACCGGGCCGCGTGGCCGAGTTGCTCGGTGCGCGCAAGGCACGCCTGGGCCAGCGGCGCGTCCGCACGCCGCTCGGGGGCGTCACGATCCGCAAGGCGCGCATGGCCGACCTCGACGGCATCGTGTCGCTCGTCGAGCACTGGGCGCGCGAGGGCGAGAACCTGCCCCGCTCGCGCGACGAGATCATGGA
>JBEGNG010000072.1:1387-9331 GCA_041182645.1 Planctomycetota bacterium | reverse complement strand
CCGCCCCGGTCGCCCCGGCATCGACGCACTCCGCCTCGCGCAGCGGGATCCACTGCACCTGCGGCACCGCGCCCGCGCGCACGATGATCCGGCGGTCGGCATGGCCTGGGCAGCGGCGACCGCGCGATCGACGTGCAGGTTCCGGCCGGCATCGAGGACGGCACCCAGTTGCGCGTGCGCGGGCAGGGCGAGCCGGGCCGCGACGGCGGACCGCCCGGCGACCTGATCGTGACCGTGCAGGTTGCACCGCATCCGGAGTTCCGTCGTGACGGTGACGACATCCTCCGCGACGTGCACATCTCGATCGTCGATGCCGCACTCGGTGCCAAGGTCGAGGTGCCCCTGCTGAAGGGCTCCGTCACGCTGACGATCCCGCCGGGCACCGGCAGCGGCAAGCGGCTGCGCGTGCGCGGCCAAGGCGTGCGGCGCGCGTCCGGTCCCACCGGCGACTTCCTCGCGGTCATCCAGATCGATGCCCCGCAGCACCTCGACGACGAGGACCGTGCCGCGCTCGAGGCGATGCGCGGGCGGCTGGGTCAGCGCGAATAGCGACGACGGGCATCCGCGATCGCCGCCTGGCAGCGCGGTGCGTCGTGCACGCAGGTCCAGGCGATGCGCGCGTGGGCACGCGGCGCACGGCGGATCGCGACATGCCCCCCGCCCCGGTCGCCCCGGCATCGACGCACTCCGCCTCGCGCAGCGGGATCCACTGCACCTGCGGCACCGCGCCCGCGCGCACGATGATCCGGCGGTCGGTGAGCACGTACACGCGGCTCCACCAGTCGCTCACGGCCCACGCCAGGCGCGCGGCCACGATCACGCCGCCCGCCCCGAGCGCGTGCACGGCATCCCACGGCACGCGCGGGTCGGAGGTCGCCGCCAGCAGGCCCAACGCCACCACGATGCCCATGCAGGCCACGCGGACGCTGCTCAGCAGGATCAGGAGCGCCGAGGGCTTCACCGCAAGCAGGATGATTTCGCCGTCATCGACGCACTCCTGCACGCCCGGGTGTGCGACGACGCCCAGCGCGAGCCCCGCGGCGGGCGCCTGGGGACTCACCGCACCACCTCGCGGCGCAGGACGCCGATGTACGGCAGGTTCCTGTACTCGTCGTCGTAGTCGAGGCCGTACCCCACGACGAACTCGTCGGGGATGTCGAAGCCCGCGTACTCGCACGGCGTCGCCATGGCCTCGGGCTTCTGCTTGCGCACGAGCACGCAGGTGGCGACGCTCGCGGCGCCGCGCGCCAGGATCTCGTGCCGCAGCAGGGCCAGCGTGCGGCCCGTGTCGAGGATGTCGTCCACGATCAGCGCGTGCGCTCCCTCGAGCCCAGCCGGCAGCGCACCGCGGATCGCCGCGCCGCGGCTCTCGGTGCTCGTGCCGGGGTAGCTCGAGACCGTGACGAGGCCCAGCCGCAGGCGGTGCGGGAGCTGGCGCATGAGGTCGGCCGCGAACACGATGCCGCCGGTCATGACGGGCACGAGCAGGAGCCTGCCCTCGCGCCCGGCGTAGTCGGCTGCGATCGTCGTGCCGAGTTCGGCCACGCGGCGCTCGATGGCCGCCCGGTCGACGAGCACGCGCTCGATGTCGTGGTCGAGCCTCGGGGAACGCGCGTTCATGCGCCCTGCCCCAGCCGCTCCATCACCCGTGCCTGCACGGTCTTGGCGTCGACCGTGCCGCCCGATGCCTTCATCACGTGGCCCATGATGCGGCCCATCGCGGCCATCTTGCCGGCGCGCAGGTCGGCGGCGGCCTGCGCATTCGCGGCGATCGCGGCATCGACCCAGGCATCGAGCGCGCCCTCGTCCCGCACGATGAGCATGCCGGCACGCTCCGCCGCCGCACGGGGTTCGTCGTCGCCGTCGCAGAGCATGCCGAAGAGCGCATCGGCCGAACCGGCGTTGATGGCGCCTTCGTCGCGCAGCGCAACGAGGCCGGCCACCTGCGCCGGCGTGATGCCTGCCCGGTGGAGCGGCCGCCCACGCTCGTTGGCGTGCTTGAGGCCGACGTTCAGCAGGAGCTTGGCCACGGCGAGCGCCACGGCAGGCGAGCCCCCCGCGGCAGCCACGCACGCCTCGTAGAAATCGCTCAGGTCGGGCTCCGCGAGGACCTGCTCGGCATCCTTTCGTGCAAGTCCCCACTCGCCCGTGTAGCGCCGCGCGCGCGAGGCCGGCAGCTCGACGAGCTCCGCCCGGACGCGCGCGAGCCAGGCCTCGTCGACCTCGACCCAGACGAGGTCGGGGTCGGGGAAGTAGCGGTAGTCGTGCGCATCTTCCTTCTCGCGCTGGAGCACGGTGACCAGGCGCACGTCGTCCCAGCCGCGCGTGGCCTTCATGCCGCGGCCCATGACGCGACCGTCCTGCCGCCAGGCCTCGACCTGCCGGACGGCCTCGTGCTCGATCGCGCCCTTCAGGGCACGGAACGAGTTGAGGTTCTTGACCTCGACGACGGGCGTGCGGACCTCGGTGCCGTCGGCGAGCGTGATCGCCAGGTTCACGTTGGGCTCGAAGCGCATGTGCCCCTTCTGCATGATGCCCTCGGTGACCCGGAGGAACCTGCAGAGGTCACGCAGCTCCTGCGCGAACTGCACGACCTCGTCCGCGGTCGTGAAGTCGGGAGCCGTGACGACTTCGAGCAGCGGCGTGCCGGCACGGTTGAGGTCGACGAGCGATCCCTCGTACGCGTGGCCGCCGGGCAGTTCGTGGCCGAGCTTGCCCGTGTCCTCCTCGAGGTGCGCGCGGATGATGCCGATGCGCCGCCCGCCATCCGGGCCGTCGAGCCGCCAGGCGCCGTCGACGCAGAGCGGGCGGTCGTACTGGCTGATCTGGTAGCCCTTGGGCAGGTCGGGGTAGTAGTAGTTCTTGCGGTCCCACCGGCACCGCCGGGCGATCGAGCAGCCCAGCGCCAGGCCGACCTTCATCGACATCTCGACGGCACGCCGGTTCATGACCGGCAGTGCCCCCGGCAGCGCCATCACCAGCGGATCGACCAGCGTGTTGGGGGCGGAGTCGTAGGCGCCCGGGTGCGCCAGGCTCGGGGCCCGCGTGAACATCTTGGTCCGCGTGGCAAGCTCGATGTGGATCTCAAGGCCGATGATCAGCCGGGTCGAGGCGATCGCGGGCGTCTGCGTCGGGGCCATCCATGGCATGATACGGATCACCGACGGAGGCCCCCATGGTCCTGACCTGCCTCGCCGCCATCCTCATGCTCGCCAACGATCCCCCACGTCCGCTCGCCGAGGTCACCCTGCGCCCGAGCCGCCGCTACGTCGCACCCGACGCGCCGATCACCATCGAGGTCGACGGTGCCGACCGCCCCGGGCTGACCGTGCAGGTGCTCGACGCCATCGGCCAGCGTGTCGGCAACGCCATCGCCGGTGCTCCTGCGATCGACCTTCGCGATGCGTTCGCCGTGGGGCAGTCGCCCGAGCGCGCAACCTTCGTCCAGGCCTTCATCGGCGAGGAGGCGGTCGGATCCCCGCTGGTGCTCGAGCCGCTTCGCGCCGCCCCAGCGTGCCGAACCACGCGGGCGACGGGGGCTCGGGCGCGTGGTCCATACACGAAGGTCATCGGCTGGGGTTCGAGCGTGCTGCCGGGCTGCGAGGAGGACGCGAAGCCGCTGGTTCCCGGATGGATCGAAGGCGATCCCGTGGTGACCTCGGGCTGGCGCATCTACCCAGAACGCGACGCGGTGATCGAGACCGACAAGGGCACGATGCGCATCGCCTTCGCACCCGACGTGGCGCCCGGCACCGTGTGGACCATCCTGCAGCTCGCGGCCGATGGCTTCTACGACGGCACGAGCTTCCATCGCGTCGTGCCGCAGGATGCCCAGGGACACCCGTTCGTGATCCAGGGCGGCGACCTGCACGGCTCGGGCAACGGCACGCCGGGGTTCAACGTCGCGCTGGAGCCGAGCTCGCTGCCGTTCGACTACGGCGTGGTCGGACTCGCCCGCGCCGACGAACCGCACAGCGCCGGGAGCCAGTTCTTCATCGCCCTCTCGCGCGAGGGAACGGCTCGGCTCGACGGCCAGTACTGCGCCTTCGCCTACGTGATCGATGGCGCGTCGACGATCAACCGGATCGCCGCGCTGCCGATCGAGGATCCAGCCAACGGGCGACCCGCACGGCCGCCGCGGATCCTCTCGGTTCGGCTGGTTCCTGCCCCGCCCCGCTTGCCCAAGGTCGACCGCACCGGCCAGCGCGTCGATCGGGCGAGCGCCCCGCCCGCGGAGCGCGACAGCCGCTGACGGTGCTGCCGGGATGCGCGGCTGGCCCGGCCCGTGCCGGGTCCCGGTCCGTGCAGGCGCCCCCGGGCAGCGAGGCGATCAGAGCTGCGTGTACTTGTCGCGCCGTCCGCGCGCCTTCTCGACCGGGTACTTCTCGCCGTTGCGCCTGATCTTGGCGTGCGCCGCCTCGGCGAGGTCGATGCCGAACGCATCGGCCACGAGGATCGAGAAGAGGAAGACGTCGGCCACTTCCTCGCGCACGCGCGCCACGTCCTCGGGTCCGAGGCGCTTGCACTCGTCGGTGGTCTTCCAGAGGAAGACCTCCTGCAGCTCGGCGGCCTCGATGGCGAGGCCCTGCGCGAGGTTCTTCGGATCGTGGAACTGCGCCCAGTCGCGCTCGTCGCGGAACGCGAGGATGGCACGACGGATCGACTCGAGCCGATCGGGCGCGGCGTCCATGGTCAGCGGCCGGCCGGCTGGTTCGCGTTCACCGTCACCTTGGTCATGCGGGGCGCCTTGGCCGGGGTCCCGCCGCGCGGATCGCGCAGCGGCGTCGCGGCGATCTTCTCGATGACCTCCATGCCCTTGGTCACCTTGCCGAAGGCGGTGTACTGGCGATCGAGGTGCTGGCACTGCTCGCGCGTCAGGCAGACGAAGAACTGGCTGCCGGCGCTGTCGGGATGGCCGCTGCGCGCCATGCTGAGCACGCCCGGCACGTGCTGGCGGTCGTTGAACTCGGCCTTGACGTTCCACCCGGGGCCACCCGTGCCGTCGCCCTTGGGGCAGCCACCCTGGATCACGAAGCCCGGGATGATGCGGTGGAAGGCCAGTCCGTCGTAGAAACCCTTGCCGGCGAGCTTGAGGAAGTTCTCGGCATGGCCCGGGGCCACGTCGTTCCAGAGTTCGAGTTCGAAGGTGCCGTGGTCGGTGTCGATCGTGACGGTGGGGTATGCCATGGTCGCGGGACTGTAGCAGGCGATCGTCCGCGGGCCTGCATCGCGACCGGGCGCTGCCTCGCGCGAACGCTCAGGGCTTCACGCCGCGGCCTGCCTTCAGCGGTTCCGCGCGGTCCGGGAGGACCCACAGGCCGCCGTCGGCTTCCCAGCACGCGCCGCTCAGCAGCATGGCGGTGCCGACCGGCGCGAGCCTCGCTGCTTCCTCGATGCGCTGCAGTGCCGCACACGGCACGAACTGCATGCGACGCTGCGCACCGAGGTCGTGGTCGAAGGTCAGCGCGTACCACGCACCGGTCGATGCATCGCGCTCGATCGTGCAGCGTTGGCGCTGCAGTGCGCGCACGGGTGCCGGCGGCGGACCGTCGGCGCTGGCCACGGCACCGCTCCTGGGCGCCTGGCCCACGCGTTGCTCGAGGCCGCGCTCGAGCCGCTCGGCGACGTTTTCCGGTGCGCTCGCACCCTCACCGAGTGCTGCGTCGAGCCGTGCTTCGGCGTCACCCGCGGCGCGGTCGGGCGAGACCGTCGCGGCGGGCGTCGGTGCCTGGGTGGGCTCGGATGTCCGTCCGACGCGCGCCACGTCGACCGGCGCGCTCCCACCGGGCGGCACGATGGGTGCCGCGACAGCGACCGCGGGCTCACCGTCGAGCCGGGTCGCGAAGGTCGGCACGATGAAGTTCACGCCGCGGTAGGTCGTCACGATGCCGTTGAGCCTGAACCACACGGGCGCCTTGGCCTGATCGATCGCTGCCCGGAAATCGGCGAGCACGGGGCTGGGCAGCAGCGGTGCACGCCGCTCGACCGTGCCGAGGTACTTGCGCTGGGGCATGGCGACCAGCCCGCCCGTCGTCGTGCGTTCGATGCGCACGACCAGCCCGGCGACATCGCTGCGATCCGGAAGCAACGGCGGACGCGATGCAGCGGAGGCCGGAGGAGCCGCAGGCACGGATGGTTCGACGGAGGGACGCGCCGGTGGCTTGCCGACCGCAGCCGATGGGGTCGACGACTGCGCGATCGCCATCGGGGAAATCGCGATAACCGCGCAGTGCACCAGCGCCCAGTGTTGACGCACGATCATCGGGATGCCACTATATCGGCTCGCCGGGAACACTGGCCGTGTACCCAAGTGGCCTAAGGGGCTAGATTGCAAATCTGGTATTTCGTGGGTTCAAATCCCACCGCGGCCTTCACGACGCGACCCCGCCGATCCGGCGGGGTCGCTGTGTTGATGGGATGTCGTTCGGGTTCGGGGAACCCGGCGAGCTCAGCGGTCCCGGACCTCGCCGACCTTGCCCGACGGATTCACGTCGAAGCCGGCCCGCGGCTTCTCCTGGGCGTCGTAGAGCACGCTGCCGCTGGCGCCGTCGAGCAGCGTGAAGGCATCGATGCGCATGCGCTCGTTGGTGTCGAACCACTGGACGCTCGCCTGGCCGCCGGCCAGCGTGCTGGCGTCGATGCGGCGCGTCCCACCCTGGTCGAACCACTGCAGGCTGGTCTGGCCATCGGCCAGCGTGAAGGCATCGAGGCGGCGGTTCTCGCTGCCGTCGAACCACTGCATGCTCGCCACCCCGTCGGTCAGCGTGAACGCATCCAGGCGCTTGCGCTCACTGGTGTCGAACCACTGCATGCTCGCCTGGCCGTCGGCCAGGGTCGAGGCATCCATGCGGATCCGGCCGGCGCCGTCGAACCAGTGCAGGCTCGACTGCCCGTCCGGCAACGTGGTCCCGTCGAGCCGACGCGTTCCCTCGGGATCGAGCCACTGCATGCTGGCCTGACCGTCGGCGAGGGTGAACACGTCCAGGCGGACGGTCTCGTTCGTGTCGTACCACTGCATGCTGGCACCGCCGTCGGACAGCGTGAAGGCATCCATGCGCAGGTTGCCGGCGGTGTCGATCCACTGGAAACTCGCCTGGCCGTCGGCCAGCGTGAAGACGTCCATGCGCCGGCGTTCACGGTCGTCGAACCACTGCATGCTCGCCTGGCCATCGGGCGTGGTGAAGCCGTCGATGCGCTCGCGGCCGCCCGCGTCGATCCACTTCAGGCTCGAGTTCCCGTCGCCGAGCACGAAGGCATCGAGGCGGTCCTGCCCCGCCCGGTCGGCGATCTTCAGGCTGGCCTGGCCATCGCGCAGCGTGGACAGGTCCACGCGCCGCGCCTGGTCGATGTCGAAGAGCTGCAGGCTCGCCTGGCCCGACGGCAGCGTGAAGGCATCGAGCCGACGCGTGCCCGTGCGGTCGAAGAACTGCATGCTCGCCTGGCCGTTCTCCAGCGTGCCGACGTCGAGCCGACGGTACTGGTCCTGGTCGAAGAACTGCAGGCTCGCCTGGCCGCTGGCGAGCGTGAACAGGTCCATGCGCAGGCCACCGAAGGCATCGCTCAGCTGCATCGCCGCGTCGCCCTCGCCGTTGGTGAAGGCGTCCAGGCGCAGGGAGCCGTCGGTGTCGTACCACTCGGTCGCGGCGGTGCCGTCGTCGCTGGCGTAGGCGACGAACCGCTCCATGCCGTTGCCGTCGACGACCTCGAGGCGCCGCACGCGGAGTTCGTCGCGGTTGGAAGCGACGTACGCGACCACGCACGCACCCACGGCGAGTGCCGTGAGGATGTTCATGGTGGTGCGCTGGCGCGCGACGGTGGCTTCAAGCTGCTGGACGCGTTCTTCGATGGTCGTCATGGTGCACCTCGGAGGGCGCACGGTAGCCGATGCGGCTCCCCATGCGAACGGGCCAGCCGACGGGACCGGCGTGAAAACTTGGTTTTCCC
>JBEGNG010000072.1:0-1350 GCA_041182645.1 Planctomycetota bacterium | reverse complement strand
CACGGTGCCGTCGTCGGTCAGGTCGGCCGGGCTGCTGGCGCCCTGTTCCCACTGCCCGAGCAGGATCGCCAGATCCGCGCCATCGACCACGCCGTTCGTGTTCAGGTCCGCGGGGCGGGCCGCCGGAGGCAGGAAGTTCACCACCAGGACCGGCTGGTTCGCGGCAGCTTCGCGTGCCTCGAAGCGCTTCACCGTGGTGGACGCGGCCTCGTTGCCCTTGATGACCCACCCGTGGTTGGTCGACGGCTGATCGATCCACGACTGCACGTCGGCCACGAGCGCGGGTGTCGAGGTCCACGTGTAGAAGCCGACCGCGGCGACGGCCTTGGAGCCGCTTGCCGTGGCCGCGAACGCTCCGCCTGCCGTGGGCCAGGGGACCGTCGGATAGGACTGGTAGGTCCAGGTGCTGTCGCCGACGCCGGCAGGCGCTCCCGCGCCGCCGAACGCGAAGGCGCTGCCCTCGTTCCACGCCAGCGAGCACCGATGCAGGCCGACCGTCTGCGAGCCCGATTGCGTCTGGCTCATGTACATCCGCAGCGAGACGGAGGTGATGGTGCTGCCGGCCGGGATCGCACCGAGGTTGAACCGCATCAGGCCGCGACGGATCGTCGCGCCGCCGTTGTCGCCGATGCGGCCCGCGTAGACGTTGTACGCCGCACCCAGCGCATACTCGCCCGTGGGTTCCTGGATCAGCGTCGCATCGGCCGACGGGGCGAGTGAGATCGAGTCGGCATGGGCGGCCACGCACGAAAGCAGGATCGGCAGCATCAGGCGGCGGTGGACGTCCATGCTCAGCCCCACGCGGAGAGGAGCATGCCCAGGTCCGAGCCGTCGACCGTGCCGCTGCCATCGATGTCGGCATCGCCGGCAACGCCCCACTGCGAGAGCAGCAGCGCGAGATCGCCGCCGTCGACGACGCCGTCATCGTTGATGTCCTCCGGGCGCGCGGCACCTTCGACGGTGATCGTCACGTTGATGGTGCTCGAGTAGGTCTGCCGACCCGGGAGGTTCTCGTCGCTCGACTGGACCTGCACCGTCGCGGTGTACGCACCGGGCACCAGCGCGGCACTGCCCGGGAGGCGCAGACGGATGGTGCCGGGCGTGGCGCCGACCTGCGAGCCGATGCCCGATACCGCGGTGATCGCCTGGCCGGTCGAGGTGACGCCGTCGAGCACCAGGAGCGATGCCGTGCCCGCGAAACCGAAGTTCGCGATCGTCACGTCGATCTCGGCGTTGGCGGTTCCGGCCGGGAACGCCCACGCCAGCGCGCGCGTGTCCTGGTCGGCCGTCGACGAGAACGATGGATTCGCGTGGGCGCTGACCTGCACCGACACGGGGAGCTGGATGGAG
>JBEGNG010000071.1:0-7573 GCA_041182645.1 Planctomycetota bacterium | reverse complement strand
ACTCGTCGGCGTTCTTGAAGCCAGAGACCTGCACCAGCCGCGCCAGGGTGTTGCGGTACTGCTGCGGCGTCACGAGCGGGTTCTGCGGCCCCATCGTTTGCAGGATCTGCTCCTGCTTCTGGGCGATAGCGGTCAGCACAGAGACCTGCTGCTCCTCGGTGCCGCCGCCCAGCGCGACGTCGATTTCGACGTCCATGTCGGCGTTCCAGGAGCGAGGGTCAATCGGCACCCATTGGTTGCGAAGGCGCACCACCCGCGCTCGATCCTGATTCTCCACGACGAGCTTGAGAATGCCCCTGAACAGGGCGCGCATCCCGGTCTCGGCGAAGATCCGGGCGATCAGCTCAAGATGCTGCTGCGCGGCGCTGACCGTCGCGGCGACCGCCGCGCGGGTGGTGCTCTGGAGCGCGTCGGCCTCGAGGCCCATCGCGGCCTTGCTCATGCCCGTGCGGGTCTCGCGTACCTCGTCGAGGTAGCCCAGCATCGGGAAGGCGGCCTGGCCCACGAACGGCACGGCGAACGGCTGGACCGCGCCGGCCTGACGCATACGGATGACGCCGCCCACCTCGGTGTTCAGCACGTCGTCCATGTTGACCTGCCCCTCGACCACGCCCACCCGCGGGTGGATGGCGAGCGACAAAGAGTCGAGCATGTTGCGCATGATGGCCGACTTGATCTTTTGCAGGTCGGCGGTCATGTCGAACATCGAGAGCCCGATGAGCGCGTGCGGCTCCGGGTCCGGGCAGAAGAGCGCGAACGGCGAGTGCGAGCACGGCTCGTTCATGACCATCTTGAACGACGGCCCGATGGTGCAGATCTTGCGCAGCTCCGAGATGCCGTCCTTGTCGTAGTCGACCCGGATGTAGGCCTCGCAGTAGAGCACCCGCTTGTCGTCCTGCGTGCCGCCCGGGCCGTAGGACTGCGCATACGGGTTGCGCGCCAGGTACTCGTCGTTCGTGTCGAGCTCGTAGACGCCCATCTGCGCCTCGACCTCATCCCTGTCGTAGCCGAGCGCCACGAGGTCGGAGACGCGCATCATCCGGCGGTGCGCCACCAGCGTCGCGTCCTCGACGGAGCGCGCGCGGCGGTCGATGAGGAACTCCTCCGGCGGGATCGCCTCGATGCGCACCCGGCCGTGCTTGAACTCGCGCTTGAGCTCGACCGAGTAAATCTGCGGCGCGGGCGGCGGCAGGCCCGTCGCAGGGTCCACCACCGGCGCGCCCGTCATCGGGTCCACCGGCGGCTGGTACGACGGGTCGTCCATCGCAGAGATGGCGCTGCCCACCACGTCCGGCTCCGAGAGCAGCACCGTCAGCGCCGAGTCATCAAGCCCGGTGAAATACTCGGTCTTGACCTCGACCTTCTCCTCCCAGACGTACTTCGCGACGCCGAGCGCGCCGCGCAGCGCGTCCTTGAAGACCGAGTGGCAGACCAGGAAGCCGTTGTTGTCGTTCTGGAAGATGTGGTTGATGTAGTCGGTCGCCTGCTCGGCGGCGGCCACGTCTTCCGGGTTGCGCGGCGCAAACTGGACAATCTTCTTCGAGCCGAAAAAGACCTTCATCAGCGACGGCATGATGCCGTTGATGGTGTCGCGCACGTCGGTCGAGACGACCTGCGAGCGCCCCTCCTCCTCGTTGCCGAAGGGCTCGCCGCGGTAGTACTGGATGGCACGCGCGCGGACCGGGGAGAGCTCCGCGTCGATGAACGAGGTGGCGTCCGTCAGCTCGCCGCCGACCAGCGCCTCGAGGTCGGCGTCGTCCATCGGCTCGACCACCCCGAGGGCGGCCTCGCTCTGCTCGATCAATGACCCGTCCGCGTTGTACATGGAATGGCTACCCGTGCCGATTAAAGCCTATCCCCATTGTCAGCCCAAAAGCGCCCCAACCTCGGCCGGCGTGAGCCGCGCCAGCCACGCCTCCCGGTCCTTCACCCCGAACGAGAGCACGAAGCCGCCGCCGTGCTCCGCAAGGCCGGCGCAGAATTCCACCTGCCGCCCGAGGAAGTAGAACTCCCGCCCGGCGTGCACCGGCTCCAGGTTGTCGTCGTACCGCACCAGCCGGTGCGCGTAATACACCCGGTTGCGCTCCTTGCGGCGCTGGTGCACCACCCCAAGCCACGCCCCGCCGTGTGGGATGACCTGCGAGCCGCCAGACCAGCCGTGCAGCGGCGGGCACGACCCCAGCCACAGCCGGCCGCGCGCGGGCCAGAGCGTGTACGACTCCGAGGGGTGGTGCATGTAGACGAACGACAGCCGCCCCTCCTCGGCGCGCGGCATCCAGTTCTTCTCCATCTCCCGGCCGTGCGGGCTCTGCAAGAACTCAAGCTCCTCGACCCGCGTGCCGCCCTCGTCCAGCGCGCAGAGCGCCATCGTCGTGCGCACCCGCGGGCCGTGATGCAGCCCGGAGGCCGTGAAGCGCCACCGGCCGCGGAACCAGAACAGCCGCCCGTCCTCAAGGCCGTCGCGGCACGGCAGCCGCGAGGCCCGCTGCGCGGCGTCGTCCACCCGGAACATCCGGCCAGGCGCCAGGTCGTCGCCGATGTCGGCAATCCAGTTGACCGTATTCGGCGCCGGGTCGCCACGGAACCAGATGCCGTCCTCCTCGCCGAGCTCGTAGTTCACGGCGCGGATGAGGCACCGCAGCTCGCCGCCCGGGCCCACGGCCACCGACGGGTTGCACGGCAGCATCGGCGCGCACGGCACCTCGAGGCGCACGAAGCGCCCCGCCGGCAGCCGCTCCGACAGTACTAGGGTGCCTTCTTCCCGGATGGAGGCGGCGGCGCAGGCCTCGCGCCACCCCTCGGCGGCTCGGGCGGCTGCGGCTTCACCGGCGCCTTCTTGTCGAGGCGCTTCTGGAACAGCGCGACGTCGCTTGGCTTTAGCATTCATCGTCTCCTCACATGTGGATGGTCGAGGGCATCGGCACTTCCAAATCCTGCGTCGCCTGCGACACCAGCGGCGGGACCGCCGTCAGCACTCGCAGGTGCGGCAGCGCGTACCACTCGAGCAGGATGTCCACCGGCGTGTTCGCGGGCTTCGTGTATGCCTGCAACGTCGGCACCGCGCGCCGGCGGTGCCAGATGGCGGCCGTGCAAAGCGGGTACTTGATCTCCCACAGATTCGCCGACTCCTTCTTCGCCGGCTTATGGTGCGTGCAGCAGGAATTCAGATACACGAGGTCGCACCACTCCGGGATCTCCGAGCGTATCTGCGCCCAGCGCTCTTGGAAATTGTCCGGCAGGATGAAATCATCCTCGAAGATCACGAACTCCTCGTGCCCCTCGCGCCACGCAATCTGCCACGCGATGTGCCACGAGAGCACCAGACACGTCGCGCCGCGCGTCACGAAGTAGTCCGAGTGCATCGGTATCTCGGACTTGACCTGCATGGTCTTGCCGAAGATGCCCTGGATGAAGTCGAGCTCGATGCCGGCCTTCGCCGCCTGCGCACGGGCGTGCTCGGTGCGCTCGGGCGTCTCGGCGAGGGTGATGCAGTAGTACTTCACGAGATGCCCTCCACGCCGCGGCCCTTGCCGAAGGCGAACTTGCCCGAGCGGCGCACCGCCGCGCCGTGCAGCCCGCGCGCGTCGCAGAACTCGTCCACCGCGCGCGTCACGCCGGGCCACGCCTGGTAGTCGTCCCCGAACAAAATCCCGCCCTGGCGCAGAAGCGGCCAGTAGTTTGCGAGGTCCGCCTTGCAATCCTCATAGTCGTGCGAGCCGTCGATGTAGATCACGTCCGCCACGATATTTTTTTCGGCCACCACCCGCGCCGCAATCGTCGCCGGCAGGGGGAGGGGGGTCACGCGCTCCGTCAGCCCGAGGTGCATCATGTTCGACAGGAACAACTCATGCAGCCGCGGGTAGCCCGCCTCAAGCCGCAGCGCCTCGTGCAGCCACCGGTTATCCCCGTCGTGGCGCGCGTAGTTCTCGTGCGACCCGAGCCAGGTGTCGATGCACAACAACCGCGCGTCGAGCCCGAGCCGCTTGCATATCGCCATCATGTTCGCCGCCGAGCGACCCTTCCACGAGCCCACCTCGATGATGGTCAGGGGGCGCACCGCCGCCAAGACCTGCTCGAACATCGGGTCGTCCGAGCCCCAGCCCTGCAGGTCGTGCTCGACCAGCTTCGCGCCCGAGTACGGGTCCACCAGAAAGAAATCTCGCCAGTTCATACCACCCCACGAATCTGCCGCTTGACCGCCCTCTGCCACGTCGGCGCATACGCGCCGCCGCCCGTCGCCGCCTCCGACGCAAACGTCAGCACAAACGCATCCGCCACGTCCGGCGACGCCAGCCCGCGGCGCTTCATGTCGTCCTTGCCCTCGAGGCGCAGCTTGCCGTTCGACATGAACGAGTAGCGCGGCGAGGATAGCTCATTGACCAGCCGCTCGTCGCGCGGCAGCTTGCAGTCGCGCGCCTCGAGCCACGCCTTCGCCTTGCCCCAGAGCTCCGCCCGCAGGTTCGCGTACTGGCCCTTGAAGGCCGGCGACTCGCCGACGTTGATCCCGCGCGCCGGCAGCTTCAGCTCCCGCAGGCGGTCCACCACGCCCGCGCCAAGCCCGATGCTGTCAACAAGGATCTCGACCGGGCGGTCCCGGTGGTCGGTGCCCTCCCACTCGTGCATCACCGCCCCCGTCAGCGACATGAGGTCGAGCCCCTTCCACGTCTTGACCGGCGCCAGCACCACGTTCGCCTGGCGCTTGCAGAGCGCCGACGAGTCCGCCCCGAAGCGCGCCACGTCCAACCCCCACAACACCGGCGCGCTCGGGTTCTGCACCACGTCACGGTCCACCGCAGACTGCGCCAGCTCCAACCCGATCAGCGTGTCGTCGTCCGCCACCGGAAACTCGCCAAGCACGCGCACCCGGTACGCGTTCGAGCCCTCCCCGTACCGGCTCGACATCTCCGCCACGTACTCGGGCGACACCCGCGGCGAGTCGAGGCAGCTCACGTGCAGGTTCTTCCACTCGCCAGACAGCCGGTGGAAGGTGTCGTAAAAGTACCCCTGCGTGCGGGTGGGGTTGCCCAAGAGCAGCGTCGTCGCGCTGTGGCCCGACATCGAACCACCCGCCGACTCGAAGACCGCCTCGCTCACGCCTGGCGCCTCGTCCACCACCAGCAGCACGAACTCGGCGTGGATGCCCTGCAGGGCGTCCGGCTGCTCCGCGCGGCTAGTGCGGGCCGAGATGAAGGCCTCCTCGGGGCTCGCCTTGAGCTCGATGCGGTCGGACTTGATCTCGAGCAGCTCGGCCACCGCCGGCGGCAGGAGCTTGGCCCAGCGGCGGCACTCGCCGAAGAGGGCGTCGAAGAGCTGCGATGCCGTGGGGGCCGTGACCACGACCTTGACCGGCACGCGGGTGAGCATGAACCAGAGCATGGCCCAGGAGGCGACCGTGGACTTGCCGGTGCCGTGGCCGGAGCGGACCGATATCTTGCGCTCACCGGCCGCCAGAAGGCCCAGGAGCGTGCGCTGCCAGGGGTCCGGGGTGACGCCTAGGACCTCCTCCACGAAGGCCACAGGGGCCGCGTGGTAGCGTTTAACGAAGTCGAAGTATGGGTTCTGCATTTTTTTCAAACGGCCCGTGTGGGGTTACGCAAACGCCGACCCCCCCGGCGGGGGCCACCCCCGGGGGGGGGTCTCGCGGGCGGCCGGAATCGCCCGGCGCGCTGCCCCTAGTGGAATCAGGCACTTACGCGCCCCCGCCGCCGAAGAGGGGGGGAATGTCCGCAGGGCGGTCAAAAGGCCACCGACTTTACATAATGGGTGTTATGCGAACTACGCGCGCAAGCCCTTGATTCTACACGCATTACGACACGCGCGCAGGCGTTACGCCTCGAGCGCGCGCCGTGCTAATCGCCGGGAGCATAGTTATCCACAGGTTATCCACAGAGTTATCCACAGGAAGGCTTAAGAGCGCGCGCGGGTGACCGTCGGCGCAGGTGCGTCCGACGTAAGCTTTTCGGGCTCCTGCACGCTCACGGTCCGCATCAGGTCGCGCACCGCGGCAAGGTGAAGCGCAGTCGTGTCGGTGATGCGCACGTCGCTCTGGATCTTGTTGCCCCAACGTTTCGGGTCCATCCGCTCGGCCAGCCATTGACGCGCACCCATCGCAACCTTCGCCGCGTTCGGGTCGATGCGTTCCTCCTCGACCTGCTCGGCCAGACGCTCGATGCGTTCGGCATTCGCCAACGCTCGCGCGGTGCGCACCAGCTCGAACTTCTCATGCTTCGCAGGGTCGGCCTGGATGGTTTCCCACAGGAGCTGATAAGGGATCTCGCTGCCCTTCACGAAGGAGGACAGGCTGTTGCCTTCGGCGAGGTGAATCCAGAGCTGATCCCAAAAGGCAGGCGACTCCATGACCGCCAGCGCCTTCTCTCGCCTTGCCCTCTTGACTGGTGTTCCGACCATCAGTCGCTCACGTGAACATAGGTGCTCACGTCCTCGTAGTCCATGTCGTAGTTGTCCACCGCCACCACGTCGAAGTTAGACCACCGCCGACGCGGCTCTCGTGGTTCCTGCCGCCTTGCTCGAGGCAGCGGCTTGTTGCGCACCTCCTCGGCATAAACCCGCCGCCAGACTCTCTCCGATGTCGTGAACCGGAAGCCGCAGGTCAGGCACTCCCGGCGACGCCTCGCCTCTGTCGGAAGCTGGTAGACCTTCACGACCTCGCTCGGCTTGGCGCACTTCGGGCAGCGCATCAGCGGTCCGGAAGCTCGAACTTCGCCATCTTGAGCCAGTCGTCTAAGGGCTGCACCACCAAGAACTCGCGCTTGTCGCCGCGGCAGATCACCACCGGGATCTCGTAGGGCGCGCAAGCCGCCTTCGCCTGGTCGATCCAGTCGTAGACGGCGATGGACTTGCGGCGCTTGACCTCGACCACGAACCGACCGAGCCGGATGTCACAGCCGCCATCCCTCGCCTGCCCGAGCTCGCGCTTGACGACCCAGCCGACCGCAGCGGCGATCTTGTCGCACACCTCGCGCTCGGTCTCGGCCCCTCGCTGTCTCTGACGCTTGCCCATCACCACCTCGCAGATTCGCGGCCCAAGTCTACCGCATGGCACAGGTGTTCAATCAAGGGCTTGAGGCGGCGCTTCATCCGCATCCGCTCCTTCGCTAATCTCGACTGCTCGCGCCGCCGCTCGATGTTCTTGGCCCAATACTCCCGATGATAGGCCGTCCGCTTCTCATCAGCCAGGACGAGCCGGACACGGTTGGCCTCGACGGTCTGCCTCGCCATCTCGGCGACCTGCTCGACCCCATAGGCCTTCTTCCGGTGCGCCTCCTTGTGCCACCGGTGAGGAAGCCCGCCCGTGTTCTCGGTCAGGCACACCGGGCAGAGCTTACCGCGGGCCATGCCAGGACGGCGCCGGGTCGAACTTGGCGTCCTCGGCGAGCTGCTTGGCGTCCTCGATGGTGGCAGACACCCCGAGCCACTTGGGGATGATCCTGCCGTCCGCGGCTCGTCGCCAGAGCACGTGCTCGGTCTTGTCGCCGATGGTCTGCGACCGGATGGCGAACCGGCCGCACTTGGACTGGAGCTGCCACCTATCGTCCTCGGCCCACTCGAGCGG
>JBEGNG010000070.1:0-16724 GCA_041182645.1 Planctomycetota bacterium | reverse complement strand
TGGAAGAGCACCACGTTGAGCGTGGGTGCGTCGGTCGTGGTGGATGGGGTGTCGGCCGTCATGGCATGGTGCTCCCTGCGTCGTCCGACGGTGCAGCGTCACCGTCCGCGTCGATCGGGCCGCGGGGGAACTCGATGATCCCGTCATAGACGCGCGTCGGTTCGAGGAGCGTCGGCTCGATCCGATCCAACCTCGGGACCAGGCGCAGCGTCCATGGTTGGGTGTGATCGATGCCCGCGCGACCGCGCAGCTCGGTGGTCTGCACGCCACCGGCCATCCAGATCCTCCCCAGCGCAACCGACCGGCCGCCCTGCACGCCTTCGATGTCGAAGTCGAATCCCTCGTTCGGTGCGAGGGCGCCCGTGCCGCTCGTGCGGGCCCTGCTCGTGCTGCCGGCCATCGGCGTGAACCCGCGCAGGATGCCGTTCAGCAGGGGATACAGCCGCGCGTGGAAGGCCTCGTCGTGCGCGCCCATGGCGAACGTCGCTGCTGGGTCGAGGACGCGGAGCGTGCCCAGGGTCACGGTGCGCTCGCACTCCACCAGCACGTTGCCGCGCTGGAAGAGATTGGCCGCCGGTTCGCGGACGGTGAGCTTGATGGTCGCACGGAGTTCGTGCGCGCCCAGCACGGCGGGGGCCTTGAATGCCAGGCCGCCCGACTGACGCAGCATCGAGGAGCCGCGCATCGATGCTGCCGGACGCTCCAGCCCGAGCGGGACCCACGAGCCGTCGATCAACGCCTCCACGGCGAGCACCTGCACGGGGTCGAGATCGCCGACCGCCGGCGGCACCGACTGGTTGGCCGTCAACTCGACCGGCGCACCCGCGCGCTGCCCCGCAGGCATGAAGCGCAGGCCGGGGTCCATCGTCTCGAGCGTCCGCAGGATCGCGGGCTTGAGCGTGGCGGTCGAGATGCGGCCTGACGCATGCTGGTTGACGAGCCACCCCCAACTGGGCGTGACGAACTGACCGTTGTTCGTGGGCAGGTCGAGGGCGATCGCCATGACGAACCGAAGGTCTGCGTCGGAGAGCGCCCCCGCGCGATCGCGGTCGTCGATGGACGCCCAGGCCACGTCGTCCTGGTCGCGCAGGACACCTTCCATCGCCCAGACCGGGCGGTTCTCGAGCCACCAGGCCCACGCCTTGGCAGGCATGTTGAACCGCGCGGAGCAGAGCATGGCGATCGCCAGGACCAGCAGGGCACCAGTCCCGGCCAACAGCCCCGACCGGTGCCGTCGCAGGCCCTCGGTGATCGAGCCCGGGCGGCCGAGGTCCGCACCGCATTCCGGGCAGGAGCCGCCCGCATGGCCGCGCAGGTCGAAGCCGCAGCGCCTGCAGCACGGACTCCACGCGATGAGCCGACCGCGCCAGGCGCGCTGGCCCAGGATGCCGACGAGCAGGAGCACGACGCCACCGGCCACGAGCAGGCCATCGTTGATGAGGATCCAACGGTCCATCGCCGTAGGATCGTACGCGTGCCCATCGCGACGACGATCCTCTGCATCGGCTGTGCCGCTGTATCCGCGGCGGGAGCCGTGCTCGGCGGCGGCGTCGTGTTCGCCAGCCCCGCGTGCATGCAGGATGGTGCGTGGCTGGGCGTGGCGACCGAGGCTGCGCGCGTCCGCGGTTGGTCGCTGGTCACGGCCACGCCCGACTCGATGCGCGACGCGGTGCCGGCCGGCGGGATCGATCATGCGATCGTGGTGGCACTGCCCGGGGAAGCAGGGCGCGCCGCATGCGCCGCGTGGCAGCGTGCCTTCCGTGCCATCGACGGCGATGCGTTCGAGGACGTCGCCGTTCGAGGACGTCGCGTGGGGCATCGTGACCGGACCGACGCCCGAGGTGGCGATGCGGATCGCGGGGCGTACCGAGCCGGTCGTGCTGGCGTCGGCGCTGGGCACCACGCCGCTGCCCGCATCGGCGTTCGCGCGCGCGATGTGGTTCAGCGAAGGCGTGCAGGGCGAGGTGCACTGCCTCGAGGATGGCGCCTGGACGGTGCAGGCGCGGGGCACCGAGCAGAGTCGCGCCTTCGCGCAGGAGTGGTCGGCCGATTGGCCCGATCTCGTCTTCACCAGTGGGCGCAGCAACGAGATGCGCTGGCTGGTCGGCTACGCGTACCCCAGCGGCCGCGTGGTGCCCCGGCGGGGCGCGCTCTGGGTGCGGGACCTCGATGGCATCGAGACGCCGATCCGAAGTGCACGCAGCAAGGCGATGCTCGCCGCGGGCAACTGCCTGATGGCGCACCTTCGCGACGAGGATTGCCTCGCGATGGCGATGCTCGATGCGGGCGGCGTGGACCAGCTCGCCGGCTACGTGAGCGTGACGTGGGATGGCCGTGCGGGCTGGGGGTGTGCGCGCTGGCTGCTCGATGAGCCCGGCCGGTGGTCGCTGGCCGAGGCCGTGCAGTGGTCCCGGCAGGAACTGCTGGCGCGCATGCAGCGCAGCCATCCTGAAGACCTGCCCCGGATCATCGAGGCCTTCGACCGCAGTTCGCGCCGGGAGTTCGAGGCTGCCTGCGCGGCGTGGACGTCCGGGGCATCGGCGGACGAGCATGCGCGCCGTGTCGGCGCGCTGTGGGACCGCGACGCCTTCATCCTGGTGGGTGATCCGGCCCGACGCATGGCCCCGGCCGACGGCGAACGGCGATGGGATGGTGGGCTCGTCTGGCGGGAGGGCGAGCCATGGTTCGAGGTCCGGGCGCTCGGCGACCGGGCCCCCGAGGCCCCGCCGGCCATCCATGTGCCGGAGGCGCTCCGGGGCCGGGTCGTGCCCCGCAACGACGGCCCGTGGTGCGTGGCGGATTCCTTCGTCATGCTGCTCGAACCCGGCGTGTGGCGACGGGGGTGCACATGGTCCGTGCCTCTCTGGCGGGCAGCGGGGTATGATCCCGGCCCAACCAAAGGAACCCGATGATTCCTGTCCTCCTTGCCAATCTCGCGTGGGTCTCGTTCCTCGCCTTCTGGTGCGTGCTCTACTTCGCGCAGTCGAAGGCCGACGGCGGTTCCGGCGCCAGGTACAAGGACCGGTGAGTCCGGTGCGGTCGGCCGACCGCCCTGTCAGTCAACCTGCCCGATTAGCTCAGCTGGATAGAGCACCGGTTTCCTAAACTGGAGGTCGCGCGTTCAAATCGCGCATCGGGCGTTCGCGCGGAGGTCGGTATGTGGATGAAGCAGGGCCGGCTCTTCCGTGCGTACGTCGTGCTGTGGATCGCGACGGGCGTCCTTGCGCTCATCATCCTGCTGCTGCCCCGGGAGGGGCAATGCCGATGGGCGGACTCGAACCGCCGACCTTCGGGTTATGAATCCAACGCTCTAACCAGCTGAGCTACATCGGCGAAGGGTCGAGGAGTGTAGGGGCGAGGCCCCATCTCCTGCAACCACTGCAGGCACGGGGTTTCAGGCGCCTGCGCCGGCGGTGGCCGTCGTTGCGCTGCGGACCCAGCGGCGACCGAGCGGGGTGGTCGCGAACTCGGGGCTCTTGCGCGCGATGGCCGCGGCGACCAGGCCCATGAACATCGGCTGCGGACGCACGGGACGGCTGGTCAGCTCGGGGTGGAACTGGCCGCCGATGAAGTACGGGTGCATCGTGACCGGCAGCTCGAGCACCTGCATGATCGGCTGCGTGGGGTGGCGCCCGCTGAACGCGAGCCCGCCCGCGGTGAGCTGCGTGATGAACGCCGGGTCGACCTCGTACCGGTGGCGGAAGCGCTCGCGCACGCTCGTGGCGCCACCGAAGAGGAAGCTCGCCAGGCTGCCGGCCGTGAGCTGGACGTCCTGCGCGCCCAACCGCATCGTGCCGCCGACGATGCCCTCGAGCCGCTTCTGGTCGGGCAGTTCGCTGATGACCGGGTGCTTCGTCGTGGAACTGAACTCGGTGCTGTCCGCGTCGGCCATGCCGAGCACGTTGCGGGCATACTCGATGACGGCGACCTGGAAGCCCAGGCAGATCCCGAGGAACGGCGTCTTCGATTCGCGCGCCCACTGGACGGAGAGGATCTTGCCCTGCACGCCGCGGCTGCCGAAGCCCCCGGGCACGATGATGCCGTCGACGCCCTCGAAGGTCCGGGCCGCATCGGCGGGCGAGGCGATGTCGCTGGTCTCGAGCCATCGGACGTCCATCCGGGCGCCGAGTTCGATGCTGCAGTGCTCGAGTGCCTTCTCGATGCTGGCGTAGGCATCGCGCAGCGACGAGTACTTGCCGGCGATGCCGATCGTCACTTGGTGCGACCGTTCAGCCTGCAGCTTGGTGGTGAAGGTGTTCCAGGAGGCGCGCGCGCGGTCCTCGCGGGCGGGCTCGACGCGGTCATGCAGCGACAGGATCGAGAGGATCTCGCGGTCGAGGCCGGCCTGGCGCATCGCGTCTGGAATCGAGTAGATGGACGTGCGGTCGTGCATCGAGAAGATGCGCTTGAGCGGCACGTTGCTGAACATCGCGATCTTCTCCATCACCTTGTCGGTGACGGGGTTCTTGGCGCGGCACGCGACGATGTTCGGCTGGACGCCGGCCTCCATCAGGCGCTTGATGCCCAACTGCGCGGCCTTGGACTTCTGTTCGCCCAGGATCGACGGCTCGAGGATGTAGGTGAGCGCCACGAAGCAGGTGCTGCCGGGGCCTTCCTCGAAGGCGAGTTCGCGCAGCGCCTCGATGTAGAAGCCGTTCTCGTAGTCGCCCGCGGTGCCGCCGACCTCGACGAAGACCACGTCGAGCTGCTTGCCGCGGGGGCCGCTCATGGCGAGCTCGCGCAGCTTCATCTTCACCTCGCCGGTGACGTGCGGGATCATCTGCACGTCGCGCCCGAGGTAGCCGCCGCGGCGCTCGCGCTCGAGGATGCGGGTGTAGATCTGTCCCGCGGTGACGAAGTTCTTGTAGGTGCCCAGGTCCATGTCCGTCTCGAGGCCGTCGTCGAGCACGAACACCTCGCCGTGGCGGTAGGGGTTGAGCGTGCCGCTGTCGATGTTCAGGTAGCCCTCCATCTTGATGGGAGCGACCGTGAGGCCCTTGTCCTGGATCAGCTTGGCGAGCGACGAGCTGAAGATGCCCTTGCCGAGGCCGCTCATCACGGTGCCGATCACCACGACGAACTTGGTCACGCCGCGCTGGTAGCCCGCGGGAGCAGGTGAGTAGTGCTCGGTGCTGGCCTCGCTCGAGGCGCCGAACTGGCTCAGGAAGCCGCAGTCGGCGCCGTTCTGGGCGGGCTGGTCATTGGTAGGGGGCATAACCAAGCCTACCGCGGCAGGCCCTGCCGGAACAAGCGGCGGGCGCAGGGATTTCCGGCGCAGGGATACCCTCCATGCATGCACCTGCTCGCCCTCGTCCTCTGCTCGATCGCGCTCCTGCCCGGCCCGCTCCAGCGCCGCCAGCCCCCGGCGCCGATGCCGGAGGTCGATGCCACGACCGGCCGGGACCTGCGCGTGTACGCACCCGACCGGTTGGTCGACTACGGGCACATGAGGCTCGACCTGCGCTTCGAGCGGCTCGAGGATCGCGCGTTCACGGCCAAGCAGACGATGACGGTGCGCCCGATCGGCGTGCCGGTGCGCGGCCTTCGGCTCGACGCACCGGGCCTGGCGATCGCGTCGGTCGTCGACGGCAACGGCAAGCCCATCGAGTGGTCGCACGACGGCTCGTCGCTCTTCCTCAACTTCGCGGCGCCGCTCGGCGATGCGTGGACGACGATCGTCACCAGCTACTCGTGCACCGATCCGATCGACGGCATGACCTTCACCCCCGCGGGACCGGATCCGAAGGCGTATCCGCCCGAGGTCCACACGCAGGGCCAGCCCGAGTCGAACCGGTACTGGTTCCCATGCCATGACTTCCCGAACGAGCGCATGACGACCGAACTCGTGATCGACGTGCCCGTCGGCGTGAGCGCAAGCGGCAACGGCAAGCTCGTGGCGCACGCCGTGGCCGATGGCCGCGAGACCTGGCACTGGCTGCAGGACAAGCCGCACGTGTCGTATCTGGTGAGCCTGGTGGCGGGCACCTTCGAGCGCACGGCGCTGCCGAATCCGCGCTCGGGCGTGCCCATGCAGGTCTGGGCGCTGCCTGGCCATGCCGACGAGGTGCACCGGACCTACGACCGGACCGACGAGATGATCGAGGTCCTCGCGGGTCGCTTCGGCACCCCGTATCCCTGGGCGCGTTACGACCAGTTGATCGTGCGCAACTTCGGTGCCGGTGGGATGGAGAACACGAGCGTGACGAGCCTGCTGCCGGGCGCGTGGCTCAGTGAGGCCGCGGCACGGGACAGTGATTACGACGGGCTCATCGCGCACGAGCTCGGGCACCAGTGGACCGGCGACTACATCACCTGCACCAGCTGGGACCACCTCTGGCTCAACGAGGGCTGGGCGACCTACTGCGAGAACCTGTGGTTCGAGCGGCGCGACGGCGTCGACGGCTACTTCGACGAGGTCCTCGACAATGCCCGCGTCGCCCGCCGCGACCGGGTCGACGTGCCCCACGAGGCGATGTGCTCGAAGTGCTGGCGCGATCCGGGCGAGACCTTCTCGCGCCTGGCCAATCCGTACCCCAAGGGCGCGAGCATCCTGCACATGCTGCGCGAGATGCTCGGCGACCGCGTCTTCTTCGCGGGCGTGCAGTCGTACATGAAGCGCTTCGGCCTCCAGACGGTCGAGACCGACGACTTCCGCAAGTGCCTCGAGGAAGCCAGTGGCCTCTCGCTCGAGTGGTTCTTCGACCAGTGGTGCATGCGACCCGGGACGCCCGAACTCAAGGTCGTGCCGGCGTGGGACGGCACCACGCGCACGCTCACCGTGACGGTGGACCAGGTGCAGACGATCGACGAGAAGCGCCCTGCATTCCGGTTCACGCTGCCGATCCTGGTGCGCACCGCCGGCAGCGAGCGCATGCTCGCGATCGACGTGCGCGAGAAGTCGGCGAGCCGTTCATGGGAGCTCGACGGCCCTCCGACGCTGGTGGCCGTCGACCCCCGCGTGGCGGTGCTCAAGACCGCGACGATCGAGATGCCCACCGCCTGGTGGCTCGAGCAGGCCGCGAAGGGCCCCAACGCCGCGTGCCGCCGCCAGGCGATCCAGGCCCTCGGGTCGCGTGACGAGCCCGGCGTGGCCAAGGCGCTCGATGCGATCGTGCGTGACCCGTCGCGCCGATGGACCGAGCGGCAGGACGCCGTCGAGGCGCTCTTCGCGCTCGGCAGCCCCGCGTCGCGCGAGGTCGCGCTGCTCCTGCTGCACGACATGACCGGTGTGCCTGCCGCCGCCGCGACGGCCGAGGCCGCCTCCGATCCGCGCGTGCGCCGGGTGCTGATCGAGCGGCTCCCGCAGGACAAGGAACCCGCGGCCGTGGTCCGCGCGCGGGACATCCTGCGCGACGATGGCAGCCCGGCCTGCAAGGCCGCGGCGATCGGTGCGCTGGTGGCCATGAAGGAGCGCTGGGGCGACCAGGCCGACGCCGTCCGTGCGCAGCTGGCCGAGGCCCTGGCGATCGACTCGAGCGGCGAGAAGGTCCGCAGTGCGGCGCTCGACGCGCTGGCCGACGTTCCCGTGCCCGCGGCTCTGCCCGCGATCCGCAGGCTCGCGGCGCTGGGCAACCTCGACCGCATGCGCCCGAGCGCGATCCGTGCGCTCGCCGCGAACCTGCCGCCGGCGGAGCAGCAGGCCGAGCGCGACGCGGTCATCGCCGAGCTCGTCGCGATGATCGACGACCACGAGGAGCGCGCCGCCCGCACGGCCGCATCCCAGTGCGCACGGCTCAAGCTGCAGCAGGCGCGCGAGCGGCTCGAGCGCATGGCCGGCAGCGACCGGCGCCCCGCGATGCGGGAGGCCGCGAAGGGTTGGCTGAAGGAGATCGGCTGAGGCTCAGCCGTGCGTCGCGCGCCAGTGCGCGACGAAGGCCTCGTACTGCTCGGGCGTGTCGATGCCCTGGAAGGCGCTCGTCCCGAACGCGACGGCGATGGCGTGGCCGTGCTCGAGCGCGCGGAGCTGCTCGAGGCTCTCGCACAGCTCGAGCGGTGACGGCGGCAGCGCGACGAAGACCGGCAGGAACCCGCGGCGGTAGACGTAGAGCCCGACGTGTTTCCACGGCGCGACCGCGGGCTGCGAGCGCACGAAGGGCACGAGGCTCCGGCTGAAGTAGAGCGCGCGGCGGTTCACGCCCACCACGCACTTGACCACGTTGGGGTTGGTCGCATCCTCGCCGGGGGCGAAGGGCGACACGAGCGTGGCCATCGGCGCGCCCGGGTCGGCGAGCAGGGCGGCGATCGTGCGCTCGATCAGCTCGGGCTCGAGCTGCGGCTCGTCACCCTGGATGTTCACGATGATCTCGGCATCGAGCGCTTCGGCGACCTCGGCGATGCGGCTGGTGCCGTTGGGGTGGTCGGCGCGGGTCATCGCCACCTCAGCGCCGCACGCACGGGCCGCGGCGGCGATGCCGTCGTGGTCGGTGGCCACGATGATGCGGGAGAGGCTCGGGCAGGTGCGGGCCTGCTCGATGACGTGCTGGATCAGGGGCCTTCCCGTGCGGTCGGCCAGCGGCTTGCCCGGGAAGCGGGTGCTCGCGAAGCGGGCGGGGATGACGGCAACGATGCGCGGCGCGGCCATCGGCGGCTTCAGGAGAGCTGGCGGACGAGTTCGTCCGTCTCCTTGCGGCGGGCGCGGATGTCGCGGAACCCGATGTCCTTGCGGAGGATCGCCGAGCAGAGCTCCTGGGCGTCCTTCGCATGCTGGATGCTCTTCTCGGCCCTGGCCAGCTCGATGAGCGTGACCATGAGGTCGTAGCGGATGTCCATCTCGCGGTCGCCGGTGGTCACGTCGAGCGCGGCCAGCGCCTCCTTGAACTCGCCGACGGCCTCGCCGTGCCAGCCTTCCTGCACGAAGCACCGGCCGAGGAGGTGCGCCGCGATCACGCGGTACTTGCCCTCGTCCTTGGCTTCCTGCAGGCTCTTCATGGCGTCCTCGTAGCGGCCGAGCTCGAAGAGCAGGCGGCCGAGGTCGTACTTGACGCCGCGGTCGGTGGGGTACTTGCCGGCGCGTTCGGTGAAGCACGCCGCCTCGAACTCCTGGACCTGCTTCAGGCCCGCCGCATGCTGCGCCGCGGCCTTCGCATCCCCGGCATCGGCCGCGGCCTTGATCGCGTCGAGCTTGCGGCGAGCGCGGAGGATGCGGATGTTGTCCGCCTCCATCTTGAACCGGTACTCGCCGATGTTCTTGAAGCCCGTGGTGTAGACCTCGATCGCGAGCGCCTCGCCCTCGGGCGTTCCGCCCCGGCGCAGGAGTTGCGCGTACTTCAGCACGGCCTCGGGGGACTGGGGCTTCTCCTCGAACTCGCGCTTGGCGACCTCGAGCTGCAGCTGGTCCTTCCCGCCCGCGCCGGAGAGGCTGTCGGCAGCCTGGAGTTCGGCCTGGTAGCCGCCGCGCTTGATGGCCAGGGCTGCCTGGAGCTGACGGAGCTCGGATTGCAGCGCGCCGTCGCTGGCATCCATCGCCACGGCGGCTTCGCCGCAGAGCAGCGCCTGCTCCCATGCCTCGACGCCGGCGAAGGCGTCCTTCGCGCGCAGCCAGAGCTTCTTGTTCGGCTTGGCGTTCTGGGTCAGGTTCACGGCGCCGAATGCGCTCTTGGCCGCCCACTGTCCGAAGTCCGGCAGGCCCGCCTTCGCCGCCGACTCGAGGCAGGTGAGCGCAAGGTTGGCGTCGCGCACGTTGCAGAACCACTGGTACTCGCTGACCGCGAACCGGTCGACCGCGCCGGCGCCGTCGATCATCTTGATGTCGCCGCTCGCTGCCGCCTTGCCGCCGGCGTTGTGGTGCGCCATCGCGGCGTCGTACATCTCGGTGTGCACCACGATGTTGTTCGGGTCGAACTTCACCGACATCGCGAACATGGTGAGCGAGTAGGTCCACTCACCCTTGCGCATGGCCTCGCGCGCCTTCTCGGCGTAGCGGGCGGCCTTCGCGGGATCGGCCACGAAGGCCGGCGGTGGATCGGATTTCTTCCAGGGCAGGATCACGGGCGGTCTCGGACGCAGGAGTGTATCCGCGCCGCCCCGCCGGGGGGAGTGCCCGGCGAGCGTTACCATCGCTCCGTGCCGAGCCGAGGCCACGACATCGTCTGGTACCCCGACCCCGTGCTGAAGCGTCGGGCCGAACCCGTGGGTGCGGTCGATGACGGCATCCGGGCGCTGGTCGAGGACATGTTCGCCATCATGCGCGAGGAGGAGGGCCTGGGCCTGGCTGCGCCCCAGGTGGGCCGATCGCTGAGGATCTTCATCACCGAGGAACACGAGCAGCACCCGGCACGGGTGTTCATCAATCCTCGGCTGCTCGCGGCCGATGGGCCGGTGGCCGTTCGCGACGAGGGTTGCCTGAGCCTGCCCGGGATCCGCGTGGGCGTGCGGCGCCCGGCGCATGTCCGGATCGAGGCGCTCGGGCTCGACGGCGAACGCTTCGAACTCGAGGACAGCGGCCTGATGGGCCGGTGCTGGCTGCATGAGCACGACCACCTCGAAGGTCGCCTGATCACCGACTGGATGTCGCCGATCGACCGGCTCGCCGCGCGTCGGGCGCTGCGTGACCTCGAGGCCGCCTACGAGGAAGGCCGATGAGCGCCCGCGTGGCGCTGCTCGGATCGGGCGCCTTCGCGATCCCGAGCTTCACGCAGCTGGTCGCCGAGCGGGGCATCGTGGTGCCGGTCGTCGTGACGCAGCCCGATCGGCCCGCGGGCCGTGGGCGCACGCTCGAACCCACGCCGGTCGGCGCGTGGGCAGCACGCGAGGGCCTGCGCGTGATCAAGCCGGAAGACGTGAATGCACCGGAGTGGCTCTCGGTGCTCGCGGACGAGCGCATCGATGCGCTCGCCGTGATCGCCTTCGGCCAGAAGCTCTCGCCGGCGCTCCTCGCGGGGCGCGTCGCCTGCAACCTGCACGGTTCGCTGCTGCCCCGTTGGCGGGGTGCAGCGCCGATCCAGCGCAGCGTCATGGAGGGCGATCCCGAGGTCGGCGTCAGCGTGATCTCGATCGCCGAGCGCATGGATGCCGGCGTCGTCTACGCGCGCGTGGCCACGACGGTCGGTCCGAGCGAGACGAGCGGCGATCTGCACGACCGGCTCGCGGTGCTCGGGGCTCCGGCCATGGTGGGTGTGGTGCATGCCTTGGTGGCGGGAACCGCGTCGGGCGCGGTGCAGGACGAGTCGCTCGTGACGCGCGCCCGCAAGCTTTCGCGCTCGGATGCCTGGGTCGACCTGGCCGCCTCGGCACGCGCCGCCTGCGCGCGCATCAATGGTCTGTCGCCCTGGCCCGGCACGGACTGCACCATCGCCGGCGACGGGCTCGAGCCCATGGCGATCAAGCTCCTGCGCTGTCGGGCCGTCGATGCATCCTTGCCGGTGGGCAGCGTCGCGACGAGCGGCGTGGTCGGGTGCGGCGAGGGTGCGCTCGAGGTGCTCGAGGCTCAGCTGCCCGGCGGCAAGCCGATGCACCTGGCCGACCTGATGCGGGGCCGTCGATGGAGCCGCGCAACGCTGGCGAGTTCGCCCCATGCAGCGGCTTCGCACTGACGAGCTGGACTACGCGCTCGACCCGGCCTGCGTGGCGACGGTGCCCGCCGAGCCGCGGGACAGTGCACGCATGATGGTCGTGCGGCGTGGCGGCGGCGACATCGTGCATGCCAGGGTCCGGGACCTCCCGCAGTGGCTCGTCGCCGGCGACCTGCTGGTGGCCAACCACACCAAGGTCGCGCCGGTCCGCTTCGAGGGCGAGCGGCTGGGGGACTGCAGGGCCTTCGAAGGACTGTTCACCGCTCCCGCGGGCGAACGCTCCTGGAGCGCGCTCGTCAAGGGTGCCAAGCGGCTCAGGCCCGGCGACCGCATCGAGCTGCACGGTGCGGGCGGTGCCCGGGCCGTGGTCGTGGCACGCGAGCGGCGGGAGGACAGCTGGATCGTCGACTTCGACGGTGTCCCGTCCGAGGTCTTGGAGCTCGTCGGTCGTGCGCCGCTTCCGCCGTACATCCTGGGTGCCCGTCGGGAGCGGCATGAGTCGATCGACGAGGCAGTCGACCGCGACCGGTACCAGACCGTCTACGCCCAGGCCATGACCCGGCCGAGCGTGGCCGCGCCGACGGCGGGGCTCCATCTGACGGATGATCTGCTCCAAGTCCTTCGGCAGCAGGGGGTTGACTGGGCTGGGGTCGAGCTGCAAGTGGGGTTGGGCACCTTCAAGCCCGTGGAATCCGAGTGGCTCGATGAGCACCCCATGCATGCCGAGTGGTGCAGGATCGAGCAGCCGGCGCTCGACCGGATCCTGTCGACGCGCGCCCGTGGCGGCCGCGTGATCGCCGTGGGCACGACCAGCGTGCGCGTCGTCGAGAGCCTGCCCGAACCGCCCGTCTCGGGGGAGTTCGAGACCCGGCTCCTCATCGCGCCGGGGCATCGGCTGCGCCTGGTCGATGGGCTCCTGACGAACTTCCACCTGCCGCGCAGCACGCTCCTGGCGCTGGTCGGGGCGATGGTCGGGCTCGAACGGCTGAAGCAGCTCTACGCGCTCGCCCAGCGCGAGGGGTACCGCTTCTACTCGTACGGCGACTGCATGCTGATCCTGCCCTGATCCCGCCGCGGGATCGGTCGGAAAATCCCGTCGGAAAGTCGGTGCGCGAGCCGATGGATGACCAAGCGCGCACGGCGACGCGCGGTAGGCTTGCGGCACGTCACGGAGGACGAAACGATGCAGGTGAGTGCGCTCGTGAAGGCAGTCGATGGAGTGACCTTGGTCGCAGGCGGCGAGGTCGAGGTCCTGTCGCTCGTGGATGATTCGCGCCTGGTCACGCCGGGTGCGCTCTTCGTGGCCCGCGCCGGGGCCAAGGGCGACGGCCGGCAGTTCATCCAGGATGCACTCGCCAAGGGAGCAGTGGCGGTACTCGCCGACGAGGGCGTTGCGCCCATCGACGGCGTGGCGTGGATCGCCGCGCGCAAGGGTGCGGCCGCGCAGTTGCCCTGGATCGCCGAGGCCTTCCACGGTTTCCCCAGTCGCCGGTTGCGGCTCGTCGGGATCACCGGCACCAATGGGAAGACCACCACGACGTACCTCTACCGGCACATCGCGCGCATCGCGGGTCGCCGCTGCGGCCTGATCGGCACGGTCGAGACCGACGACGGCGCCGGCACGGTGCCCAGCAACCTGACGACGCCGGGCGCGATCGACCTGAGCGCGACCTTCGCGCGCATGGTCGCCAACGGCTGCGATGGTGCCGTGATGGAGACGAGCAGCCACGCGCTGCACCAGGGCCGCGTCGCGGCGCTGCGCTTCGGGTGCGGGATCTTCACGAACCTGACCGGCGACCACCTGGACTACCACGGCACGATGGAGGCCTACGCCGATGCGAAGGCGATCCTCTTCGCCGGGCTCGATCCGTGCGCGACCGCCGTGGTGAACGCCGACGATCCGGCGCACGAGCGCATGCTGCGTGACTGCCGCGCCAACGTGATCCGCTGCAGCGTGCGCAGCCCGCGTGCGACGGCGAGCGCGCAGGAACTGCGCGTGGGCGTCGGCGGCATGCGCCTGCGGCTCAACGGGCCGTGGGGCCGCATCGAGGCCGACCTGCCGTTCACGGGCCGGCACAATTCCATGAACACGCTGCAGGCCGTGGCCGCGGCCTGGTCGCACGGCATCGACGGCGCGGTGATCGAGCGCGCGCTGTCGAGCTGCACGGCGCCGCCGGGCCGACTCGAACCGGTGACGGCACCCGGTGATCCGTTCGCGGTCGTCGTGGATTACGCGCACACCGACGATGCGCTGCTCAACGTCTGCACGGCGCTGAAGTCGGTGCTCGAGCCCGGCGGGCGGCTCATCACGGTGTTCGGCTGCGGCGGCGATCGTGACCCGACCAAGCGCCCGCGCATGGCGCGCGTGGCCTGCGACCACGGCGACGTGGTGTTCGTGACCAGCGACAACCCGCGCACCGAGGACCCCGAATCGATCGTGGACCAGGTCATGGCCGGCGTGCCGGCGGGCACGGGCGCGACCGTCCACCGCATCACCGACCGCGCCGCGGCGATCCACGCCGCCGTGGCCGAGGCCCGCGAGCGCGACGTGGTCCTCATCGCCGGCAAGGGCCACGAGGACTACCAGATCATCGGCACGGTCAAGCACGCCTTCGACGACCGCAGCGTGGCTCGTGCCGCGCTCGTCGCCCGGGCCGCCGTGCAGGAAGGGGTGACGGCATGAGCTTCCTCCCGCTTGATGCGATGGCCAATGCGACGCGTGGGCGCTGGGTCGGTCCGCCCCGGTCCGGCGAACCGCTCGACGGCATCGGCACCGACACGCGCGTGCCCCTGCAGCGCCGCGCCTTCGTGGCGCTCACCGGTGCGCAGCACGACGGCCACGATCACCTCGCCGCGGCCGAGTCCGCCGGTGCGGCCGCGCTCATCGTGTCGCGGTTTCCCGACGGCTTCACGCCGTCGATCCCCACGCTGCTCGTGCGCGACACGCTGGTCGCGCTGCAGCAGCTCGCCACCGCCTGGCGCGCCGAGGTCGCTCCCTTCACGATCGGCATCACCGGTTCGAGCGGCAAGACGACGACGCGTCGCCTGCTCCACGGCGTGCTTTCGCAGGTGCAGCGCGGCGCGAGCAGCCCCAAGAGCTTCAACAACGAGATCGGCGTGCCGCTGACCATGCTCTCGTCGTCACCGGGGGATGACTTCCTGCTGCTCGAGATGGGCATGAACCACCCCGGCGAGATCCGCCGGCTCTCGGCGATCGCCGAGCAGGACGCGGCCGTGATCACCATGGTCGGGCGCGCGCACCTGGGCGGCATGGGTTCGCTCGAGGCGATCGCGACCGAGAAGGCCAGCATCGCCGACGGCCTGCCGGCCTGCGCGACGGTGGTCGCCAACGGCGACAACGCGCCACTCATGAAGGCGCTCGGTGAGCTCGGCCGGTGCGACCTGCGGGTGATCACCTTCGGCAGCGATGCCGCGCGCAACGTGCGGCTCGTGTCGCGCGAGCAGCATCCCGAGGTGCAGCTGGTGACCGCGCGCGCACACGGGCAGTTGGTGCAGTTCGAGCTCCAGCTGCCGGGCGAGCACAACGCCATGAACGCGCTCGCCGCGCTGGCGATGGGTCTGGACCGCGGCCTGACGCCGGCGCAGGTCGCGCGCGGCCTTGCCTCCGTCGCGCCCTCCGAGATGCGCATGGTGCGCGAGCGCGTGGGTAGCGTGGATGTCTACAACGACGCCTACAACGCCAACCCCGATGCGGTCGCGGCGGCGCTGCGGGCCTTCGCGGAAGTCGCGTCGCGTGCCGCGCGTCGCGTGGTCGTGCTCGGCGACATGCTCGAACTGGGTGATGCGGAGCACGCCCTGCACGACGAGGTCGGTCGCGTGGCGGCCTCGGTGCTCGGGCGCGGCGACCGGGCCTGGTTCATCGGTCCGCGCAGCCGGGCAGGCGCCGAGGCGGCGCGCGCCGGCGGCTGCGAGGTCGAGTGGGTCGACTCGCTCGATGCCGACGCGGCGGCCAGGATCGCCGCGTCGCTGGCCGAGGGCGATGCGGTGCTCCTGAAGGGAAGCCGCGGCTCGGCGGTCGAGCGGGTGATGCCGGCGCTGCGTGAGGCGCTGGTCGTGGCGGGCTGATCGCTCGGGGCGGCCCACGGGCCGAGTCAGGGACAGGGCATGCTCTACAACCTCGTCGTCGAATTCCAGGACAAGCTCGACTCGATCCCGCTCCTGCGCTGGATCGTCGGCATCATGTGGCAGGTCGAGTTCCGGGCCTTCGCCGCGGTGCTGCTCTCGTTCGCGCTCGCGCTCTGGCAGGGGCCGGGCGTCATCGCCTGGCTCCAGCGGCGCAAGATCGGCGACACGGCCGAGTTCGGCCACGAGGAGATCAACCGCCTGATGCAGGGGCGCAGCGGCGTGCCGACGATGGGCGGGATCTTCCTGTGCGGCAGCATCCTGGTGACCACGGCGCTCCTGGCCGACGTCTGGTTCAACCGCTACATCCAGATCGCGCTCATCGTGCTGGTGTGGATGAGCGGCGTGGGGGCCATCGACGACTGGCTCAAGCTCACCTCGAGCCAACGCAAGCCCGGGTCGCGCGATGGGCTCTACAGCTGGGAAAAGCTGGTGTTCCAGGTCGGCCTCGGCCTGGTGGTGGGGTATTTCGTCTACACGGCCGCGAAGCTCCCCGATGCGCACGCGCTCAATCTGCCGCTGCAGCGGACCTACCCGCCGACCGCGGTCAAGGACTTCGTGGGGCTTCGGCTCGACCTGGCGCCGGGCGTGATCGTGCTGGGGGTGGGGGCGTTCGCGGTGCTCTGCGCGTTCTTCATGACCGGTTTCTCGAATGCGGTGAACATCACCGACGGCATGGATGGCCTGGCCGGCGGCAACATGGTCATCACGAGCTTCGCGCTCATGGTGCTGGCCTACGTCAGCGGCCACGCGAACACCGCGTACTTCCTGCTGGTCCCGTACGTGCCCGGATCGGCCGAGCTCATGGTGCTGGCGGGCGCGATGGCGGGTGCGACCCTGGGGTTCCTGTGGTTCAACGCGCACCCCGCCCGCGTCTTCATGGGGGATACAGGGTCCTTGGCGCTGGGCGCACTCATGGGCTACATCGGCGTGGTCACGCGCAACGAGTTCCTGCTGCCGGTGATCGGTGCCGTCTACGTCATCGAGATCTCGACCGTGATGATGCAGGTGAGCTGGTTCAAGTGGACCAAGCGCCGCTACGGCGAGGGGCGCCGCATCTTCCCCAGCACG
>JBEGNG010000069.1:0-9943 GCA_041182645.1 Planctomycetota bacterium | reverse complement strand
TCCGCCTTGCTGATGTGGGCGTGGCTCATCAGGGTCCGGTCGGTGTCGGGCAGGCCGAGCTTCTGCAGGAACGTGTTGTTGAGCCGGATGTTCATGACGTAGCTGAACCAGAACTGGCGCTTCACGCCGCCCTTGCCGCTCACGCCGAACTCCCACGGTGTTCCTGACTCGCTCGTGGCGGATGGATCCGCCCAGACGGTGTTCGGCTCCGACCAGCTCGCGACATCGCGTTGCTCGCGATACGCATCGTCGACCAGGTCTGCGTAGCGATCCGAGTCGACGAGCGGCCCGAGCGCATTCGCCCAGAAGTTCGGTTCCGCGAGGTTGTTCACGATGCCGGCGGTGTTCTTCTCGCCCTCCCACGGGATGCGGTCCTTCCGCTGCGCCGCGAAGGTCCCGAACGCCGCGCCGAAACTGCGCATGTTCGAGACGCTCCGCGTGGCCCGAGCGGACGAGGTGATCATGCCGATGGCGGGAATCAGGAGCCCCAGCAGGATGACCACGATCCCGATCACGACCAGGATCTCGATGAGCGTGAAGCCGCGCCGATGGGTGATTCCCATGCGGAGCAGCGTAACGGTTGGCGGGGTTGGGTCAACCATGCGGACGGGCTTCCGGCTGGGGGATGGGCCCGGGAACTCGCGACGAAGGTGCACCCGGAGCTTGGACCGGTGCTGATCGGGGTTAGAGTTTCCGTCATGAAGCACACCACCCTCGCGGGCGTCCTGACGGGTTCCGGGCTGGCCCTGGTCCTCGGCCAGATGCACTCCGAAGCCAAGCCGATGTTCCTCGTGCCGCCGTCGAACTCGTGCGCGACGGCGACGGCGCTGTCGCTGGGCGATCACGCCTTCGACACCACATCGGCGACCGTGAACCTGTCGGTGCCCAGCAGTTCCTGCTCGGGTGCCCACACCGTCTACAAGTCCGCGTACTGGACGTTCACGCCGCCCACCACGGGCAACTACGTCTTCTCGACCTGCACCGGCACGAGCTGGGACACCCGGTTGGTCATCCTGAATTCCTGCAACACGTCCAACGGCGTGGTCGCGTGCAACGACGATGCGTGCAACTACCAGAGCACGGTGACGGCAACCCTGAACGCAGGGACCGCGTACGTCGTGGTCGTCGGCGGCTACGGGAGCGGTGATGCCGGCGCCGGCAGCCTGAACGTGGCGTCGGGCGGTTCGGGCGGCGGAGGCGGAGGCGGCGGTGGATCCGGAAGCCCCGACGTGATCGTCGGTGCGATCCCCGACATCTCGAAGTACGGCGCCGGCACGATCAACGGCGTGAGCTACATGGCGTATGCGATCGGCACGACCAGCTGCAACATCGGCAACGCGCAGCTCGAGTGGTTCGCGAGCCCCGACAACCGCCACCCGTTCATCCCGATGAACATGTACCGCCTCAAGGGCGGTCGCCTCGAGCAGATCGGCATGAGCTGGGGCAAGCACGGGTTCACCGCGCTGCAGGGCACGCTCTGCGGCAGCTGCCAGGCATCGAGCACCGGCAACTACCTCGGCATCGGCTGCTCCGATCCGTACTCGTCGGGCCTCAACGGCGGCCAGTCGGGCCTCGGAACGCGCAGCGAGATCAACGCGCACACCGGCATCTTCCCCGGCTCCTACAACGTCGGCATGCCGCCGGCGCCGTCGACCTACGGCCGCCGCCTGGCGGTGAAGGCCAGCGACCTCGACCCGGCGCAGAACGCCGGCGCGACGTACTTCGTCGAAGGCCCGGCGCGACGTACTTCGTCGAAGGCCACTACATCCACCCGCAGGATGCCGCCGCGAACAACGACAACAACAACGCGTCCTACCGCCAGATCACCGTCGGCTCGCTGTCGAGCGGTGCCTACACGCTGACGCTGACCGGCGCGACGATCCAGCAGAAGGCCGCGATCGAGGCGTGGAAGACCAGCGACGCCACCGTGACGCAGTCGTATGCGGATGCAACCGGTGACGGCCGCTTCATCGTGTCGAGCAAGGCCCGCGACCTCGGCAACGGCCAGTGGCGCTACGAGTACGCGGTGCACAACCTGAATTCGCACCGCTCGGGGCGCTCCTTCTCGGTGCCGGTGCCGGCCGGCGCGACCGTGACCAACGTCGGCTTCAAGGACATCGACTACCACTCGGGCGACCCGTACGCGGCGACCGACTGGACGAGCTCGGTCTCGGGCGGCAGCGTGACCTGGACCGGCGGTGACTACGCCGTGAGCCAGAACGCGCCGTGAGCCAGAACGGCAACGCGCTGCGCTTCGCGACGCTCTACAACTTCTGGTTCGACGCGAACGTCGCGCCGGCGAATGCGAACGCGACGATCGGGCTCTTCCGTCCCGGCGCGGCCGGCGATCCGAACTCGGTCACGGCGTCGATCCAGGCACCGAGCGCGCCGTCGAACCCCTCGGACCTCAACGATGATGGCGTGGTCGACGGCGCCGACCTGGGAATCCTGCTCGGGGCGTGGGGCACGGGTGCCGGTGACATCAACGGCGACGGCACGACCGATGGTGCCGACCTGGGCATCCTCCTCGGCGCGTGGGGCTGATCGCCGCTCGACATCCAGCTCGATCCGCGCGGGCGTCCCTCGGGGCGCCCGCGCTGCGTTGGGCGGAGAATCTTGACCGAGCGCACACGGCGACTCAACCGGATCTTGGCGAAGGCGGGGCATCGTTCCAGCATGAGCGTTGCAGCGCCAGCCGTCATCCTCCTGAGCATTGCGTTCCCCGCCGTCTGCCACGACGGGATCGAAGAGCATGGTCGTCGCGACCGGCTGCCGTGGTTCTCGGTGCAGGCGCAGCAGGAGCGGGTCTACGGTCTCGGCGGGGAGGCCCGTCGGGCCGATGAGCGACCGCTGGCTGCGTTCTCGCTGCTTGCGGACCAGTTCACCGTCATCGGCATCCCCGACACGCAGAACTACTCGAGCGACTTCCCGCAGATCTTCACCGCACAGACCAACTGGGTCGTGGCCCAGCGCAACGAGCTCGACATCCGCTTCGTCTCCCACTACGGCGACATCGTCAACAACGCGGATCAGGTCTTCCAGTGGGAGAATGCCGACACGTCGATGCGGATCCTGGATGACTCCGGGCTGCCGTACGGCGTCTGCCCGGGCAATCACGACATCACGCCCAGCGGCGGGTCGGGTCAGCCGTTCATCCCGCAGCAGTACCTGGCGCGCTTCGGACCATCGCGCTTCGCGGGTGACTCGTTCTACCGCGGCTCCAGCCCGAGCGGGCTGAGCAGCTACCAGTACTTCACCGCGGGTGGATTCGATTTCCTGGCGCTGCACCTGGCGTGTGACATGCCGATCGCCGAGCTTGCCTGGGCGCAGGGCATCCTCGACTCGAACAAGCGTCGATGCGTCATGGTGACCACGCACCGCTACCTCCAGGACGCGGAGGACTACACCGCCGGGGTGCCGGTGGTGCCGTCGGGTCGGTATCCCTCGATCTGGTACGGCATCGAAGGGACCTATCACCCGCAGGGCATCCAGAGCGACGAAGCATGGTCCTGGTTCTTCCGCAAGAACACCAACATCTTCCTGATCAACTGCGGCCACTTCCACGAGGAGTACCGACAGGTCAGCACCAACGTCGCCGGCAAGCCCGTCCATGAGGTGCTCGCGGACTACCAGGATGATCCCAACGGCGGCGACGGCTGGCTGCGCATCATGAAGTTCGACACGGTCAGCGGCACGATCGACGTGGACTCGTACTCGCCCACGCTGCAGGCCGTCCGTACGGCCGCCGAGAGCGACTTCAACCTCTCGGTCGACTTCCCTTCGTATCGCCTCCCGGCCGATCGCGGCTTCAAGGCGTTCCAGCAGGGGATCGGCGGGTACGAAGGCACCCAGGACACGTGGGTCAGCCAGCAGAACCCGAACACCAGCTACGGGAACAACGACACGCGCGTGTCGGATGATGACACCGCCAATTCGATCTTCACGGACTATCGTGGCCAGGCACTCGTGCGCTTCGATGGCGTCATCGGAGCCAACCAGGTGCCCGCGGGAAGCACCATCACCAACGCGACGCTCGTGATCGATGTCCCGGACGACATCGACACGCCGTTCTACAACCCATCGTTCTTCGTGCACCCGGTCATCCGCGACTGGAACGAGTCGTCAACCTGGAACTCGCTCTCGGGCGGCCTCACCGTGGGGCCGGACCTCGCGCCGGCGGTCGGTACCTTCCTCGGCGACAGCGTGCCCGACGGCGACTCGATGCGTCGCATCAACGTGACGGCCACCGTGCAGGCGTGGGCCAATGGCGTTCCGAACTTCGGGTTCGCCATCCTCCCCGAGATCATCAGTGGCAACGACGACGGCATCGAGATCCGCTCGAGCGAGAACGGCAACACGATCCTGCGGCCGCGGCTCGAAGTCACGTACGTGGTCGTCCCGACCGGCGGACCCGACCTCGACGACAACGGTGTGGTCGACGGTTCCGACCTTGCGATCCTGCTCGGGTCGTGGGGCGGCTCGGGCAGCGCCGACCTCGACGGCAACGGCGTGGTCGATGGCGGGGACCTGGCCCAGATGCTGGGCAGCTGGGGCTGATCCGGGGACCCTGCGCTACGGGCCCAATGTGAGCCGAACGCTCACGACTCACTGACAGAACGGCATCACGATCCTTGCGATCGGTGCGAAGACTCTCCGGTCCAGTCTTCCCGCACCCCGATCCAGGAGTCTCCATGATCCGTCTTGCCCTGTCGTCCACCTCGTGCCTCGCGCTGTCGAGCGCCGCCCTCGCCGGCGGTCCTCAGCCGACCATCTCCGTCGGTGATGTCATCGGCGGCCAGGCCGTCGTCATCGTCCGTCCGTCGGCCGGCATCGGCCCGGTCACCGTCGAGGTGGCCCGCGATGCAGCGTTCGGCGACATCGTGACCTCGTCCTCGCTGACCGTCGGCAACGCGCTCGTTCCCGGCAAGGTCGTCGTGGACGGCCTGGCGCCCGGTCAGTACTTCGCCCGCGTGGTCGACGGCTCGGCCACCCGCACCGCCGCCTTCACCATGCGCGCGACCTCGGTGCTCGGCGCCGACACCAGCGAAGGCGTCCGCTTCGGCGTCACGGGTGACTGGCGCGGCGACGTCGGCCTGTTCACCGCCATCGGCAATGCCGACGAGCGCGGCCTCGAGTTCTTCGTGAAGCTCGGGGACACGATCTACGGTGATGTCGCCAGCCCGGCCGTTCCCAACGGCCCCGCGGCCACCCTGGACGAGTTCCGCGCGAAGCACATCGAGAACTACGCGCCGAGCTACGGCATCGATCCGTGGGGCGACCTCTCGTCGGCGATGCCGACCTTCGCCATGATCGACGACCACGAAGTGACCAACAACTTCTGCGGCGGCGCCTTCGACGCCGTGACCGGTTGGTACAACCAGGGCAGCCTCTACGTGAACGGCCTGCAGGCGTTCGTCGAGCACAACCCCATGGCCGAGCGCACCTGGCCGGTCACCGGCAATGCCGCCTACGACGCCCGCATGGCCGGCCGCCCCGATCTCTACCGCTCGTTCGCCTGGGGCGAGGATGCGGCCGTCTTCATGATCGACGCGCGCAGCTTCCGTGACATCAACCTGACTCCCGTGTCGAACCCGTTCGACCCGGCGCAGGTCGGCGCCTTCCTGCAGGCGAGCTTCAATCCCACGCGCACCATGCTCGGTGCTCCGCAGGTGCAGCGCCTGCTCACCGATCTCGCCCAGGCCCAGGCCCGCGGCGTGACGTGGAAGTTCCTCATGACCTCGATGCCGTTCCAGAACTTCGGCCCGCTCGAGGGCCAGGACCGCTGGGAAGGCTATGCGGCGGAGCGCGCATTCATCATGCAGCAGGCCGCGGCGCTCGGCATCACGAACCTCGTCTTCGTGACCGCCGACTTCCACGGCACCATCGTGAACGACATCACCGTGCCCAACCCCTCGAACCCGTTCCAGCAGCTCTACACGGGCGCGTTCGAGATCATCACCGGCTCGGTCGCTTACTCGGCCCCCGCCGGCCCGACCTTCGCCCAGCTGGGACTTGCCACGGGTGCGATCAACGCCCAGCAGTACGCGTACTACCAGTCGCTCCCGAATCCGGCGAAGGACGTGTTCGTGCAGCAGTTGCTCGACCAGGTGATCAGCGGCTACGGCTACTCGCCGACGGGGATCCAGGATCCCTCGATCGATGCCACCTTCACCGTGGGTGGTCCGGTCGCCGTGCACCACTACGGCTGGACGGAGTTCGACGTCGATGCGCTGTCCAAGGACCTGACGCTGACCACCTACGGCGTCGACTGGTACTCGCCGGCGGAAGTCATCGCCGATCCGCAGGCGATCATCGCCCGTCCGATCAGCGTGCGCCAGAAGTTCACCGTGAAGGCCCGCGGCCTCCCGGCGTGCCCGGGTGACGTCAACGGCGACCGCGTCGTCGACGGTGCCGACCTCGGTGCGATGCTCGAGTCGTGGGGTGCCTGCGCGGGTGCCTGCGCAGCTGACTTGAACGGCAGCGGTGCGGTCGACGGCGACGACCTCGCCGTGCTGCTCGCGGGTTGGGGCGGCGACTGCTGAGCCCGGTCCATCGGTCCTGATGACACGGCGCGGGCGTCCTTCGGGGCGCCCGCGTTGCGTTGGGTCGGCGTGCGGGCCACGGGTCGCCGGCCAGTTAGGCTCCTCCCATGACGAGTGATCCTGCGCAGCGAGCCGGAGTGACCCGTCACACGCATGTCGTGGCCGACGTGGTGACCGGATCCATCGAGCCGCGCACGGTGGTGGTGCGGAATGGCCGCATCGAGTCGGTGCTGCCGCCGGTCGGCCCCATCGAGCCCGGGGTCCTGATCCCGGGCCTCGTGGACGCGCACGTGCACGTGGAGAGCAGCATGCTGCCGCCGTGGGAGTTCGCCCGCGTCGCCATGCGCCATGGAACCGTCGCATCGGTGAGCGACCCGCACGAGATCGCAAACGTCCTGGGGGAGGAGGGCATCCGGTTCATGCTCGACTCGATCGAGGGTTCGCCGTTCACGTGCTGGTTCGGGGTGCCGTCGTGCGTCCCGGCCACGCCCTTCGAATCGGCGGGTGCCGTGCTGGATGCCGATGCGTGCGCGCGCCTGCTCGATGATCCCGGCCTGCACTACCTCGCCGAGATGATGAACTGGCCGGGCACGATCCACGGCGACGAACAGGTCCTGGCCAAGATCGAGGCTGCCCGACGGCGCGGCAAGCCGGTCGACGGCCATGCGCCGGGCGTTCGTGGAGACGCCGCGCGGGTCTACTTCTCCCGTGGCATCACGACCGACCATGAGTGCTTCACGCTCGACGAGGCGCGCGAAAAGGCTGGACTCGGCGTGCGCATCGCGATCCGAGAAGGCAGTGCCGCGCGCAACCTCGAGGCCCTCTGGCCGGTCATGCTCGAGCATCCGGACCTGTGCATGCTGTGCACCGACGATGCGCACCCGGATGACCTGCTTGCCGGTCACGTCAATCGGCTCATTGCACGCGTGATCGCCCATGGGGTGCCCGCGATGACGGCACTGCGCGCCGCGTCGCTCCACCCGGTCCGTCACTACGGGCTTCCCTGCGGCCTCCTGCAATCCGGGGATCGCGCGGACATGGTGCTCGTCGATTCGATCGAATCGATGCAGGTCAAACGTGCATGGATCGCGGGAAACCTCGTGGCCGAGGGCAACCGATGCCTGGTCCCGCCGCGCCCGAGCGCCACGCCGAACCGCTGCCGGACGGGGCGCATCAGCCCTGCGGACCTCATGCTGCCCGCTCCCGCAGGCGTGCCGACGGCACGGGTCATCATCGCCCGCGATGGACAGCTCATCACCGGTCGCGAGGACGTCCGCGTTTCCTGTCCGGGCGGAACCATCGAACCCGATCCATCAAGCGACCTGTGCCTGCTCGCGGTCGTGAATCGCTACGAGCCGGCGCCTGCCGCGGTGGCACTGGTCCGCGGGTTCGGTCTGCGCGACGGAGCTCTGGCGAGCAGCGTGGCGCACGACTGCCACAACATCGTCGGGGTGGGTGCGGATCGTGCGTGCCTGGCCCGGGCAATGGATGCCGTGCTGCAGGCCAGGGGCGGGCTCGCGGTCGCCGGCGCGGATGGATCGGTGCGCCTGCTTCCGCTGCCGATCGCGGGTCTGATGAGCGATCGACCTGCCGAGGAGGTCGCGGCCTCGTACCAGGCACTCACGGCATCGGCCAAGGCGCTCGGTTCGCCGTTGCGAGCGCCCTTCATGACGCTCGGCTTCATGGCGCTGCTCGTGATCCCCGAACTCAAGCTCGGAGATCGCGGGCTCTTCGACGGGCAGCGCTTCGGGTTCGTCGAGCCGGTCGTGCCCTGAGCCGGCGTTGCCCGCAGGTCGGGGACCTGCGATGATCGCCGCATGCTCGTCACCATGCTCGTCGCTGCAGGCTTGGCTGCTCCTGGTTCGCCGGTCGCTGCTCCACCCGCTCCGGCAACGACCGTCTACGTGGCCCGCGAGATCGTGACCATGGATCCGGGTTGGCCCACGGCGACCTGCGTCGCCGTCCAGGATGGACGCATCATCTCGGTGGGCCGCACGCTGGAGGACCTCAAGCCCTGGATGCAGGCAGCCTCGGCCGGCACGGTGACCATCGACGAGACCTTCAAGGACAAGGTGCTCGTGCCCGGCTTCATCGAGGCACACGGCCATCCGCTGGTCGGCGCGATCGCCCTCGCGCAGCCGTGCCTCTCGAACATCCCCGTGCCCAATCCGTACGGCGCGGCGTTCCCCGGGGTGAAGGACCTCGATGCGGTGCGCTCGGCCATCCGGTCGCACCTCGATGCAACCAAGGGATCGAAGGACCCCGCGCTCTTCTGGGGCTACGACGTGATCGCCATGGGGCGGCACCTCGACGCCGCATGGCTCGATGGCATCGATGCCACGCGACCGGTGATCGTGTGGGATGCCTCCGAGCACTTCGTCTACGCCAGCACCGCGGCCATGGCCCTGCGCGGCGTGACGAAGGAAACGCTCGCGATCACGGGAGTGATGGCGGGCACCGATGGGACTCCCAATGGCCAGTTCCTCGGCACGACCGCGGCGACCTGGTTCCTGGCACCCATGATCGGCACGCTGCTCTCACCCGAGCGGCTGCCGGGGATCATGCAGTACCTCGTGGACCTGGGTTGGCGCAACGGCGTCACCACGACGAGCGAGATGGCGCTGGGGCAGGTGGCCGGCATCGAGCGCGAAGCAGCCATGTTCCGCGCGTTCTTCCACGATGCGCGCGTCCCGCTGCGGTGCGTGGCGGTCTCGTCGGCGACGGCGGTGCGGACCGCGGACGGCGCGGCGGACACCGCGCGCCTGCGCGTGCTCGAGGAGTCGAGCGACGACAAGCTCATCTTCCGAGGCGTGAAGTTCTTCGCCGATGACGCATTCCTGCCGCTGGGCATGGCCGTCGAGAACCCGGGCTACACGGATGGCCGCAAGGGACTCTGGATCACCAAGCCGGGCGAGCTGGTGGATGCCTACCGGCCCTGGTGGGATGCGGGGTTCCAGATCCACACGCACACCAACGGCAACGCGGGCGTGGATGCCGTCGTCGCCGCACTGCGCGCGCTGCAGCAGGGCGCCGCACTGCGCGCGCTGCAGCAGGGAAAGCCCCGGTTCGACCATCGCTTCACGATCCAGCACTACGGCATGTCGACGCCGGAGAACGCACGCCACCTGGCCGCGCTGCAGGGCATGGCCAGCGTGAACCCGTACTACCTGCACAATCGTGCCGATCTCAACGTGCCCTATCTGGGAACCGATCGTGCCGAGCTCTCGTCGCGACTGGGCACGCTGGTCGGTGCCGGCGTCGTCACGGCCATGCACACCGACACGCCGGTCTCGCCGCCGATCCCCCTGGAGAGCATGTGGATCGCGGTGAATCGCATCGGTCGCTTCAGCGGCAAGGTGCTCGGGCCTGCAGAGCGCATCACGCCGATGCAGGCGCTGAGG
>JBEGNG010000068.1:0-7658 GCA_041182645.1 Planctomycetota bacterium | reverse complement strand
GAACTGGTCAGTCAGGTGATCCTGGAAACTCAGGAATCGGCTGATGGAAAGCGCCAGTTCCTCGCGATCAGGAAACTGTTGCACCCCAACCCGGCCGATCAGGCTGCCGCCCGACAGGTTGCGGACGAGGGTCTGGAGGCGCGGGTCCTCCGAGTAGGCGGCGGGGACGAGCGGCACCCAGCACTCGACGATCAGGTGATCGACCTTCATCGCGCCGGGCAGGCAGTGGAAGACGAATCGTCGTAGGCGACCATCAGGTCGCCATCGCCGAAGTCGTGCAGCGTCTCCACGCCGACTCGGGACAGCGCCTCGAGCACGAGGTCACCCAGCTCTTCAGGATCGTCGCCGAGATACGTGATGCCTGATGATGGTGCGGCCACCACGGAGTCATCATCTGGCGACACCAAGCCGACAACGGCCCCATCGTCATCGGACTCGCGGTCAGCCGCAGGAGCAGTGTGAGTCCGGGGCGCCACCCCGGCGGCTGGATCCAACCAAGCGCCGTGGATCGTGGGGGTTGCCATGGTCCAGAGGACGGTCAAGGCGAAGATGATGGTCATGATCGTGATGGACCTGAAGAAGGACTCCCACCAGAGCATGCAAGTGGATGGAGGAACGGTTTGTGACCTCGGTGCCGTGGGGTGGGTCATGCTGTCGGTCATGGCGTTGGTCGTGCTGTCGGTCATGCAGTGGTTCATGCTCTGGGTCATGCTGTGGGTCATGGATTTGGCTACTGCTCGTCGTACCGCAGGAGCATGCCGAAGGGCACGTTCACCGGGAGCGCGGCCGGCACGAGCCAGCATGTGCGCGGTTGAGGCTCCGTCGGCATGGCGCCGCACGCATCGGTGATCAGGATCGCCACGGCCATCGGAGAGGTCCTTGTACGAATGCGCTCGAGTTCATCGAAGAAGCACCGGAAGTCGGTTCCCCCGCCGCCCTTGAGCCGCGTGGCGGTGTCCAACTCCTCGCCGGGCTGGATCTCGCGGCAGCGCTGGACGACCGTGTCGAACTCGACGATCCAGCACGGGCAACCCATCGCATCGCGCACATGCTGGATCTGGCCCAGCACCTTGGCGAGGATGCCGGGATCCCACCGGCTGCCACTGGTGTCCAAGCCGATGACGATGCCGCTGGCCGTGCGCCCGCTGAAGCCCGGCAGCACGAAACCATGCGCGAGCATGCGGCGATTGGGCCTGCTGAACGACGTCTCGTCGCGGCTGGGCTGCAGGCACCAGTCGGCAAGCGCCTGGCGCCACGTGGGCGGTGGGCGATCGATGGCGTCGAGCGCGTCGAGTTCCGCATGGCCCGACATGCCAGCCCTGCCCAGGCTGTGCTTCCGGAGCACGGCCCAAGCCCGGCGTCCGATGTCGAGCACTGCAGCCTGGGTGAGAGGATCGAGGCCCGAGTCCTTGAGCAGCGACCACGCCTCAGCCTCCGAGAGGATCTGATCCTGCAGCTCCGACTCCTCCCGCTTCTTGATCATGATCTCGGCGATCTTGGGATCCGCGGCAAGGGCGTCGTAGACCTGCTCGGCGCTCATCGACCTGAACTCCGTTGCGCGCAGCGCTCCCTCAGGCAGCGGCAGGCCCAGATCGTTCACCATCAGGTTCACCACGAAGTCCGCTGCGCAGTTCCACAGCAGCAGCTCGCGGGACTGGCGACGCTCGACATGACGGCAGACGATGTGCAGCAGTTCATGCACGAGCACCCCCTCGAGGAGCGCGAGCGGCGGGTCATCCTCGGACGCGAGATCGAGCAGTCGGAGCGTGAACGCGGCATCAAAGGCGATCATGCGGCCATCGGTGGCGGCCGTATCGATGCGCCAATCCTGGGTGACCACCAGGGGCACGCGAAGCAGCTCGCTGGCGAGCTCAGGCAGCCGGCGGACCAGAACGGTCTGCGCACGTGACAGCGCCCGCTGCGCCGTGGCCACGGCCGGATGCGTTTGTGGCGTGGTGGCCGGAATCACGCAGCACGCCCCTTGCGCGCATCGCCGCCATCCTTGCCGGCGGCATCACGGGGACGGCGCAACTCATCCTCGCGCAGCACCGGATCAGCCAGCATGCCGGGCCAGTGGATGCACAGTTCGCTTCGGAACTTCTCGCGCCACTCCATGTCGGTCAGGCGCTGCATGAGGATGCGGGCGACCTGCCGGGCATTGTCGATGTTGTCGCGGCAGCGCTCGGCCACGGCCATGATCAGCACGAACATGCAACCGCCGTGGGCCGGGATCGGCTCTCCGTGCGGATCGGCCAGGAACTTGCCCACGAACTGGCGGTCACCGACCGAATCGATGAAGGACAGGAATTCCGAGGCTGCGTGGCCGATCGTGCCCTCGAGGGCGGCGTGCAACAGCTGGCGCTCGATTACATCGGCATCGGACGGCGGGAACACGCTCCACGAGCGCTGCGCCTCGTCGAGCAGGCGGCTGGCGAACTCCCAGGAACGCGGCGTGGGGAACGGCTGGTCGCGCAGCTGTTCGGGCATGTCGAGCAGCACGCTCGGTCGGTACGCGACGAAGTCGCTGATCAGCGGATGGATGCGGCGGCGACCGTCGACCTCCGTGTTGGCCCAGCGCAGCCAGCCATCGAGGTCATGCCGGAGTTCGATCGTGAGGAAACGGTTGCGCAGCGCGCTCGGCATGGCATACGCGACCGCCTTGTCGGTCGTGCGGTTGCCTGCCGCGCACACGACCCACCCGGGCGGCAGTTCATACTCGCCGATGCGCCGGTCGAGCACCAGCTGATAGCACGCGGCCTGCACGTTGGGCATGGCCGCATTGATCTCATCCAGGAAGAGGATCCCCCGCCCGGTCGACCCCATCGGCGGCAGGAACTGCGGGGGCAGCCAGAGCGTGGTGCCGGTTGCGCGATCCGGGAATGGGAGCCCGCGCAGGTCGACTGCATCGAGCAGCGACACGCGCACATCGCGCAGTTCCAACCCCAGGTCCCGGGCGACGGTGCGCACCATGGTGGACTTCCCGATGCCCGGGGGACCACTGATGAAGGTGGCGAGGTTCGCCGAGATGGCGTGGGTGAGCAGTCGCGAGGCGTGGTCGAAGGTCAGTGGCGTGGGCATGGTTGGTCCTGAGGGGGCGGTCGTGCGGTGGATGATGAGGCGAGTGCGTGCGACGAGTTCGTGCGGATCTGAAGATGCGAGGAGTGGTGGTGTGGGCCTGCGCTCAGGCGGCGGCTGCGCTCGGCGTCGGGAAGAACTCGCCGATCTCTGAGGGATCCTCGGAGCCGACCAGTTCGGCAACGGGCCGCGGCCCGACTTCGGAGACCGCCGCCCAGAAGCCGGTCCAATGCGCCAACTCGCGCCGCAGTCCGAACGGGACCGCCTGCACATCGATCCCCGCCTTGAGCGGTGGGCGGCAGAGCGTGTACCACGCCGTGTGCAGCGCGACCGGGCCCGAGCCGAGTCGTGACACAAACCCGCCGGTCCAGGCCAGCGCGACGAACATGTATGGATGAGCACGCGAGGCGTACACCGGCCGCATGGGCTCGAAGGTGAATGCCAAGGTCGCGCCGGCATCGAGCGTGGTGGCGGCGGCCCATGTTGACTCACGGTCGACCACGAAGGTGGCGTCGTGACCAGCGGTGTGCTCGAGCCGCATACGTCCGCCGAGTCCGGGGAACGAAGGCGTGCAGCAGCACTCGATGTCCGGATTGGCCAAGCGATGCACCACGATCGACAGCCCCCGATCGGAATCGAGCTGCACGGTGATGCTTGGACGGCGCATGGTGTAGATGGCGCGCGACAGCAGTACGGCGCCGTGCAGGTCGATCAGGGGGGTCTCCTCATGAAGCCCAGCATCCGGCCAGTGTTCGCCAGCGGCGGACCTGTGCATCGCCGACGCAGCCCGGCTGGCGCGCTCGAGTGCAGCGTCGGAGATGGACCGTGAGGTCGCGACCGGTTGGTAGGGTTGATCCGGGTGCTCCAGCGGGTCGCCGACGAGGATCACGCTGGGCCGATTTGCGCAGCGCAATCGTTCGCGGGGGTCCTGCCCCATGTGGAGCAGGAATGTTTGATTGCACCGAACAACGCGGGACTCCTTGTTCCCGCCGTGCACCGGATACTCGGTGTTCGCAACGATGTCGCCCACGCAGCGGGCGATCGCGAGCGTGCGCTCATCGTTCACGGCCGATCCCGCGGCCAGGATGGCTGGCGCATGCCGGGCGCTCGCGCCGGCCTTGGCACGGGCATCACGCGCGAGCGACTCGAGCATGCGCAGGCAGGGCCGGGCGAGCTCCTCCGGGCCATCGATCGCGGTTGCAGCGAGCTGGGTGATCAACGAGTTCATGGGTTGCTCCGTGAGCGGTGGGAGACGATCGATGCAAGGTGGCTCACCCAGCCCCGGACCTGATCCTGCGTGAGTTCCGTGCCGTGGGCATGGGGCTGCCGCCCGCGGATCATGGCGTGCTGCACCGCACGCAGCCAGCGGCGGATCCGCTTGGGCACGCTGACCTTGTCATTGGTGACGAGCCCCGTGACGAGCTGCTGCGAACCCCTGCCGTAGACGCGGGTCTTGTGCTCGGCGAGCTGGAAGCCAAGGCCCTGGACGAGCTCTCGCACGCGTGGCAGCACGACCAGGGGATCGATCGATGACCACCCCGGCGAGCTGATGGTCAGGTCATCGGCGTAGCGCGTGTAGCGGAGCCCGTGCTCGGCGCAGGCTGCGGTGACCATGCCGTCGAACTCCCGCAACGCGTGGTTGGCGATCGCGGGGCTGGTGGGTGCACCGGTGGGAAGCCCGCCGCGGGTCGTGCACGCCTCGGCGATCAGCACCACGGTGTCCGTGCTCCACCCCTGCTCGATCAGCGGCGACAGGGCCTGCATGACGTGGTGCATGCGCACCGAACCGAAGAAGTCGGCGATGTCGACGTTGACGATGCAGCTGCTGCCGACATGCGGCTGGGCGTTGGTGCTCGTCGATCGGCCCGGGCGGAACCCGTGCGCCGCGTCGTGCAGCAGGTGATCCATCGGATCGAGCACCTCCGTGAGCAGCGCAGACTGGATGGCGGCCAGCCAGGCGTTGGGCACCAGCAACTGCCGCATCGAGCCGTCGCGCTTGGGGACCTCGCTGACGGTGTAGGCCTGATCGAGTTGCCTGCCCTTGCGCCGCTGGCGTGCCTGCAGACGAAGGCCCGCGAGCGCGCCCGTCAACTGCAGCCGCCGCATGCGCACGGCCAGCTCAGCCACGGCCGGCGGAAGGGAATGGATCGTGCCGGTCGAGGCGCTGCGGATCATGGCCACCGTGCGACCCACGAGCATGGGATCGCTGCTGGCCGCAGCCTGGAAGCGCTTGCCGACGATGCCTGCCGTTGCGGCGCGAAGGCCCAGCGGCAGGACCTCGACCCAGAGTTGTCGGGTCATGGCCTCCTCGTACGCCAGGAAGATGCTCTCGGTGCAGAGCCGGCTGATCTCCTCGTTGGTGGCGCTGCGGAGCAGCGTGTGGATCGCCGTTTCGTTCGCCACGGCGCGCAGTCGCTGGATGTGTGGGCCCCTGCGCGCGCGGATGTTGCCCACGAGGCCCTCGAGCAGGCCCTCGTCGAGCGGCAGGCTGCCGGGCGTACCGATCGCGCCCAGCTCGGCGGCAAGATCGATGATCCGGCGCGCATCGAGGTTGGCCTCGTGCCCGGCACTGCCCATCCGCACAGGATGCACGAAGGGGGCGACGCCATGACGATTGATCGCTTCGGAGAGCCAGCCATCGCGGTGGTGATCGAGCATGGCGTTGCGCATGCTTCCCCAGGCCGCGATCCACCAGGCGCGCGAATCGCGATCGCGCACCGCCAGATCGATCAGGTGCGGCGTGACGTGGGCCACCGCCCAACGAGCCAGTTCACGACCGCTGCCATGGCGGGCCATCGCCTGGATGAAGGGGCGACACGGCATGGCCGCCAGCGCGCGCTCATACGCGGGGTTCGCCGCCGCCGCGCGCTCGATGGACGCTGCGGGCAGGAATGCCGGCGCGATCGTTTCGGGATGGGCGAGCAGCACGGCCGCGACATCCTCTGGGCGTGCGAAGAACAGCGCCGCGGCGCACTCGGCGGTGGTGTGATCCACCCCCGCCGAATCGGCTGGCGCTGGGATGCGGGGCAAGCCGCCCGCCTGCGTGGCTGTTGGCGCGGGTTCGCCCCGTTCGAGCTGTGCAGCGTGCGCGGCATGGGCAGCCTGTCGGGCAGCGAGCACGCGCTTCAAGGCCGATGGCGGCACGAACAGCAGGTGTGCCAAGTCGCGTGGCGGGGGCGGCCCGTGACGCATCGACTCGTCGACGAGTTCCTTGGCCGCGACGAACTGCGATGTGACGACCAAGTGGACGATCTTGCTCATGCGCACCTGGGCGTCGAGCGTGGGTGAGCGAAGCTTCACGGCGTCACCTCCGTTTCCGGTGCAGCCCCTGCCAAGCCGGCCCAGACCAGCTCCGATGGTCGGCGCGAAGCGCCGGGGTCGATGCGAACGCATGACGATCCCAGATCGCCATGCTTGAGCCATGGGGCTCCTGTGGTGGCAGCGGGGCGAAGCACCCCGCCTGTCCGCACCCGGGGGTGCGAAACGGCAACGAGCGAGTCTGGGCCGGGCATGGGCATGACGGGTGACACGACGCCCGAAGACGCATCGTGGCAGGAGACCGGAACGCCCAAAGGTGCGCGTTGTGACGGAAATGTCCGGGTGCATGCACCAAGGCCGTGCAACGGCCGGGCATCGTGGCTCCCCTGCGTGTCCTTGCTCATCCTGTGCGCCTCCTTGCGCGAGGTGGTCACGATAGGGATCGGCCGAAGGGCTTCAAGCGAAAAGCGAAGAAATGTTCTTGAAGGGCGACCGGCCGGGATCTAGGTTCCGCCCTGCCATGGATGGCGCTCAATCCCCCACCGATTCAGTCACTCCCCCGCGCCCTTGCGCCATGCGTGCCCGGCGAGGCTGGTTGAGCACATCCAGAAGCATCTGGCCGCGCCGCGGCTGCTCGCGTTGATGCGGTGGGCCTTCCCGGGCGCCTTGTCGGACCCGGTCTGGGCGAACGACCGCACCCTGATCGCTGCCTTGCGGCGCTCCACGGATCACGAGGAGTTCCGCGCCGTCGAACAGGGTTACTACGCGATCGTCGACCGCGTGGTCGAGCACGCCAGCGTCATGGGCTGGTGCGCGCACAGCCGACGACGCGCCACGGTGGGCATGAGTCCCAGTGGCCTGATGATCGTGCACTCCGGTGGCATCCTGCGCACCATGTACCTGCCGGGAATTCGGGGTGACCTGCCGCACGATGTGCTGATGGCCGTGGGCAGGATCGAGAGATCGCCCGATGGGCTCATGGAGGTAGGCGGAGTCGATGGAGTGGGCTTGGCGTGGGGTGACCGCCGGTCGCTTCGTCATGATGACCGCCGTTGGGTGGCCGTCGGCAGCCATCGCCGGAGCCGTCGATCAGCCGGCGATGCGCGTGCGGGCCGGCGTGTCGATGGTCGTGGTCAAGCGCGGCGTGCCGGCATGCATCCGCTCGACCGCGATCATGCGTACTTCGAACGGGTCTTTCGCCCAGCGAAGGTTGCAATCATGCGGGCACCCACGGTGCCGATGCCGGGCCGCTGTACCGAAACCGGTGAACTGTCCCGGATCGTGTCCCTGGCTCGCTGTCGCAGCATCGAAGCGTGGCAGGCTGC
>JBEGNG010000067.1:0-7437 GCA_041182645.1 Planctomycetota bacterium | reverse complement strand
CTTCGCCGCGGGCATCGTCGCCTGGGGCGTCTTCCTGCGCACCGTGATCGTGTGGCACATCACCTGGAGCGTGAACAGCCTGACGCACATCTTCGGCTACCGCAACCACGCCACCGACGAGAACAGCAGGAACAACTGGCTGGTCGCCCTGGTCGCCTGCGGCGAGGGCTGGCACAACAACCACCACGCCGACCCGGCGTGCTGCTCGGTGCGCCATCGCTGGTGGGAACTCGACGTCACCTACCTCGAAGTGCGTGCGCTCGGGCTGCTCGGGCTTGCCTGGGACATCGTGCCCAGCCGCAGCGAGCGGGCCGCCCGCAGGCCGCGCGCTACGCCGGCCGCTTGAGCGCGGCCGCGGGGTCGGTGGGCGACACCGGCGGTGCCACGAGCGGGTTGAGCTCGGCGACCGGAATCGCGGCGAAGACCTTCGCGAGTTCCGGATCGAAGTGCGTGCCGGCGCAGCGCGCGACCTCGTCGAGCACCTCCTGCACCTGGCGCGCGGGGCGGTAGAAGCGCGCGCTCGTCATCGCATCGAAGGCATCGGCGATGCCGACCACGCGACCGAGGATGCTGATCTGGTCGCCGCCGAGCTGGAAGGGATAGCCCTTGCCGTCCCAGCGCTCATGGTGCTGGCGCACGCCCGGCAGCACTTCGCGCAGCTGCGGAATGTCCATGAGGATCGCGTGGCCGATGTCGGGATGCTGCTTGATGAACGCGAACTCGTCCTCATCGAGCCGCGACGGCTTGCGCAGCACCGCCTCGGGCACGCCGATCTTGCCGATGTCGTGGACGAGCCCGCACGTGCGGGCCTGCTCGATGAAGTGCTCGCCCAGGCCGGCCTTGCGGGCGAGCAGCGCGCTGAAGGCGCTCACGCGGTCGGAGTGGCCGCGGGTGTACGGGTCCTTGGCGTCGATCGCGGCGATGAGGGCGCGCATCGTGCCGCCGAACATCTCGCGCTGCTCGAGGTCCATGCGCAGCTGCATGCGCATGCGGGCCAGGTTCGCCAGCGCGAGCGCCGCGAAGTGCCCCAGCGCGCTGGCGAAGCTGACCGCCTCGTCCATGTGCGTGGCGCCCCGCTGGCCGCGGCAGTCCAGGTACATCCAGCCGTAGAAGACCCCCGAGTGGAGCACGGGCACCGACACCGCCTGCTGCACGTCGAGGTACTGCAGGCTGGCATTGAGGGTGGCGGCCGTGTTGGCCTCGCCGCTGAAGACGCAGACGTGCTCGCGCGAACGGCGCAGCAGGCTGCGGCTCACGAGCAGGTTCCCCTTCGCGTCGCGGATCTCGCCCTCGCTCGCGAGCACGTCGATGAAGCCCTCGCGCGCGCCCGGCTTCAGGAAGCCGACGTTCGTGAACCCGGTGGCATGCACGAGCGCGCTGACCGCCGAGCGCGCGACCTGCTCGTCAGTGTGCGCCGCCGCCATGCGTTCGCCGGCGGCGAGCAGTTCGAGCAGGAAGTTCTGGGCGAGCGCGTCAGGCTTGGCGACGGTGGCGGCCTGCACGCGGCCGTCGGCATCGTCCTCGGCCACGCGTGCGGCGTTGTCGCCCAGGCGCGTCTCCTGGTCGCTGGTCACCTGCAGCACGTAGGGCTTGATCTCGAGCCGGTCCTCGGGCTCGATGCGGACCTCGGAGTGCGGCTGCAGCAGCGCACCGTTGACGATCGTGCCGGCGGTGCTGCCGAGGTCGCGCAGGCGCCAGTGGCCCGAGTGGCCGTCGCCCGCAGGCGCCCAGGTCAGCGACGCATGGCGGCGGCTGACGTTGTTGGACGACAGCCGCAGGTCCGCCTCGGCGGCCCGGCCGATCACGAGCGAGCGGGTCAGGTCGAGCTGGAAGGTGCGCGACGGCTCGGCCGGTCCTTCGACGATCGTGAGGGTCCAGGAGGGCATGGTCGCTCACTCATCCGTCGCGGGGCCCATCGGGTCCCAGATGAGCTCGGCCGTGTTCCAGTCGCCGCCGGGCGTCGCGGGATCCCGCGAATCCTGGGCGTTGGTCGTCGCCTTCGCGTTCTCCACGAGCGCGACGTGGCCATCGGCGAAGAGCATGTGGCCGCCCTGGAAGTGGCGGGCGGCGAAGCGCTTCCAGTCGCAGCGGTGCCGTGCCAGATCCTTGTCGTAGTACAGGTCGTTGACCGGGAGTTCGTCCTGGTTCGCCCGCATCTCGAGCATGAGGATCGTGCGCGACGAATCCTTGATCTGCGAGAGACGGACGCTCTTCTTCGAGAGCTCCTCCCCGATGCGGATCGGGTCGCTGATGCCCTGCACGTACTCGACATCGTTGAAGTCACGCCCCAGGAACGTGTTGTTGAGCTGCGAGTTGGGGACGTAGTTGAAGTAGAAGCCGGAGAACTGCCCGCCGTTGGGCGCGGTCGGATCCGGGAACGGCCAGGGCGCACCGTCCTGCGGCGTGGCGGCCGGGTCGACGAAGATGCTGTTCTCCAGCGTCGGCACGCCGGTCTGGTTGGTGTTCGCGGCGTTGACCACCTGGCGGTACGACGGGCCGTCGACCAAGGGCGGCACGGCATTGGCCCAGAACTGCTTGGTCTGCAGGTTCACGCCGAACTGGTTGAGGTCCTTCAGGCCCTCCCATGGCAGCCGGTCCTTGTTGAGGCTCGTGTAGGCGATGGTCCCGACGCCCCACTGCTTCATGTTGCTCTGGCTCGCCCCGGCGCGTGCCGTGGCGCGGACCGAGCCGATGGCCGGCAGGATGAGGCCGATCAGGATGACGATGATGCCGATGACCACCAGCACCTCGACCAAGGTGAAGGCGGTTCGGGCTCGCGGGGTGCGGGAAGCCATGCTTCCCGGCACTCTACCCCAACACGGGGGCGGATCAGCCGGTCCAATTGGCGAGCAGGACGCCCAGGTCGCCGCCGTCGACGATGCCGTCGCCGTTGAAGTCGCCCGCGGGACCGGTGGAGCCGAAGACCGCCAGCAGCGCTCCCAGGTCCTCGCCATTCACCGCGCCGTCGCCGTTGAAGTCACCCGGGGTGGTGGGCGGCTCGGCCACGCAGCCTTCGATCGGCAGGTTCGAGAGGTCCTGTGAGACCACCGTCCCCGTCGCGCAGTCATCCCATGTGTTGGCTCTGCCGAAGGTGCTGGTGATGCCGTCGTCGAACTCGGCGTTGGCCGAGGTGGTCCGGCTGACGTTCGACCGCAGGCGGCAGACGTCGGTGCTGCCGACGGCGCCCCGGAAGTAGTAGATGCTGCCCTCGCCCGAAGCCGGCAGCACGACCGCGCCCGACCCGTCGCGGACCGAGACGCGCCAGTCGTCGTTGCTGGTGTCGAAGTCACCGCTGACGTGGCCGGGCTTGTTGCTGGTCGTCCCGGCGACCAGGGCCGTGTCGAAGGTGTTGATGTTCACCCAGCGGTCGGTCGTCCCGTTGAACGAGAGGTCGGTGTCGAGGCCGCCCTGCGCCGTCGTGAGCTCGGTGAAGGTGATGACCGTGCCGGCGCGGACATCGGCCCAGAAGGCCGACTGGCCGAGGGTCACGCTGCCGAACTGGGCGTCGGCGACTTCTTCCCAGTCGAGGCGCCAGCCGCGCATGTCGACATGGTCGGTGACCACGACGAACTCCATCCAGTCGCCGCCGTTGCCGACCACGCGGCCGAAGAACGCATCGCTCGAGAACGCGCCGGTGGCATCGCCGGTGGCGGTGCCGCCGCCGAGGTAGCCCAGCGCGTCGACAGCGTTGTACTCGTTCAGCACGATTGCGCTGCAGGATGCGCACACCTCGGCCAGGATCGAGGACCGGATCGTCGTGAAGTCCTGCCGCTCGCGGCAGGCGGTCAGGTCGTTGGTCCAGCTGTTGGGCTGGCCGAAGGAGCTGTTGTTGGCATCGTTGAAGTTGAACGCGCTGAAGGTGCCGCTGGGCTGACCCTCGTAGCGGCATGCTTCCTTGCTGTTCACGCCGCTGCCGCCCCACCCGCCGGACACGTTCTCGCCGATGAGCGGCTGGTGGAGCGCGTCCTCGGGCGTCAGGATCCGGCAGCGCCAGTTGTCGTTGCCCACATCGAGCGGATCGTCGTAGCCGGGGTTGGTCGGGTCGACGACATTGGCGAGGGCTTCCACGAGCGCGATGCCCGCAGCGTCGTTCAGGCAGATGTTGATCCACCAGTCGCCGTTGCAGGGATCGAAGGTCAGGTCGGTGTCGCGACCGCCCCCGCTGGCCGGGTTCTCGCTGATCGTCAGGATGGTTCCTGCGCGCAGGTCGCCCAGCAGCGCCACGTCACGGAAGGTGATCTGGCCCTGCGGCACGCTCGCGCTGCCGTACCAATAGTCGTTCTGGCCATCGGCATCGGTCGCGGCCACTTCGGCCCACTGCACCTTGAAGCCCCGGATGTCGGCGTGGTCCTGGACGATCACGAACTCGAGCCAGTCACCGCCGTTGCCGAGCGCACGGCCGAAGTACTGGTCCTCGTCGGTGGCGCACGAGAATCCGCCGGGTCCCTCGGGGCTCGGGCAGGTCGGCGTCGCGGCATCGGGGTTGTTCAGCCACTTGGTGCTGCCGACCGCGTTGTATTCGTTCAGGTGGATGCGGACTGCCTGTGCCGAGGCAGCCGAGGCGAGTGCGAGAACGGTCAGGGCGGGCAGGACGGCGTGGTGCATGGGTGACTCCTGGGGCCAACATCGAACCGGGAGAAGGGCTCGGGCCGGGAGGGAATCCATCATGACTTCGTTCAGATCACGTTCAGGGGCGACGACCGAGGCGGGAATTGCCCGGGAATCGTGCGCCGGTCCTCCACCGATACCCTCGGCGGATGCCCCTGCCCGCCGCGCTCCTGCCCTGCCTGCTCGCCTTGCAGTCGGTCGCACCCCCGCCGACGCTCACGCACGTCGCCACGCACGACAGCGGGCGCTTCATGCAGTCCGCGAGCGAGATTGCCGCGCGCTCGCCGAGGGGCGATGCGCTGCTGGTGGTCGATGCCAGGCGCGGCCTCGTCGAGATGGCGATGGCTGCCGACGGCACGCTCGCGCAGCGTTCGCTCATCGCCATGCAGGGCGCCAACAGCGTGGCGGTCCACGGCGATCTCGTGGCCGTGGCGTGCGCGGGTCCCGGTCCGGGCGATTCGGGCGTGGTGCACCTGCTCGATCCGTCGCTGGCCACGCTCGCCACCATCCCGGTCGGTGTCGGGCCCGACATGGTGACCTTCACGCCGGATGGCCGGAGGATCCTGGTGGCCAACGAGGGCGAACCATCGCCCGATGGGCTGATCGATGCGCCGGGTTCCGTCTCGCTGATCGACGTGTCCGCCGGTGCGCGGACGGCGACGGTGGAGACCGTCGGCTTCCACGCGTTCGATCCCCGGCGGGAGGCGCTGGTCAAGGCCGGCCTGCACCTGGCGCTTCGGCATGCACCGCTCTCGGTGCAGGCGGAACCGGAGTACATCGCGTGTTCACCCGACGGTGCGACGGCGTTCGTGGGGCTGCAGGAACTGAACGCCGTGGCCGTGCTCGATCTGGCGCAGCCGCAGGTCACCGCGATCATTCCGCTTGGAACCAAGGACTTTTCGATGCCGGGTGCCGGACTCGACCCGGATGACCGCGACGGCGCCGCACGGACCGCGCCGCATCCGGTCCGCGGGCTCCTCCAGCCGGACTCGATCGCCTGCTTCGCGCACGGCGGCTCGCTCTGGCTCGTGACCGCCAACGAGGGCGAGGAGCGCGAGCAGGGCCAGTTCAAGGAAGGCGTGCGATGGGGCAAGGCCGTGCGCTCGGCGGCGGCACCGGCGATGCCCGCGCTCGACAGGCTCACCGTGTCGAGCGTGGCATCGGATCCCGATGGTGATGGCGTGCTCGACGCACCCGTCTGCTTCGGCGCACGCAGTGCGTCGCTGTGGCGGTTCGTGCCGGCCGTCGACGGGGCCGCCCCACGGCTCGAGCTCGCCTGGGACAGCGGCGACGCCTTCGAACGACTGGTCGCCGAGCGGAACCCTGCCGCCTTCAACGCCGACATCGAGTCGAGCCCCTGGGTGGACGGACGCAGTGATGCCAAGGGCCCGGAGCCCGAGGGCCTGGCGATCGGCGAAGTCGACGGCCGTCGCCTGGCGTTCGTCGGGCTCGAGCGCTCGCACGGGATCGTGGTGATCGACCTCACCGACCCTCGGAGCCCGCGCATCGTCGATCACGCATCACGGTGCGATCCACGGGCCGACCTGAAGGCCGCCGCCACGGATCCGGCGCCGCTTCGCACGGCCGGCGACCTTGCACCCGAAGGCGTGCTGTTCATCGGTGCCGATCGCAACCCGACCGGGCGGCCGATCCTCGTGACCTGCAACGAAGTCAGCGGCACCACCACGATCTGGGCGGTCACGCCACCGCGCTGACGCCGGTCAGGGGCAGTCGCCCCACGCACCGAGCAGCGCGCCCAGATCGGCGCCGTCGGTCTGGCCATCGCCGTTGAGGTCGCCCGCCGCCGTGCCCCAGCCACCGAGCACGAAGCCCAGGTCGGCGCCGTCGACCGAACCGTTGCCATCGAGGTCGCCGGGGCAGCACGACGCGCCGACGGTGATCGCGCAGACCTCGGCGATCTGCCATTCGCCGGCCTCGGCGTCGCCGTCGCCATCGAGGCTCACCGGCACCTGCAGCACGGCGCGCAACGCACCCGCGTTCGCGTTGGCGTAGCGCAGGCCGGCCAGTGCGATGCGCTCAGGGTTGCTGCCGAAGGCCGTGACGATGTCGACCGAACCCTCGAGCACGCCGTTGGCACCTCCGCGCGCACTGCGCCAGGCCGCGCCGGTGCGCAGCACGCTCGCCGTGTCGAACCAGCCGCTGAACTGGTTGTCGTTCTCCGCACCGAGGAACGCATTCCACCCGGCGACGAGGCCGCTCTTGCCCCACATCGCAGCGCGCAGCGAACCCGGTGCTTCCGCGGCAACGGTGACGAAGGCATCCTCGCCGCCGCCGGCATCCTGCGTGGCCACGTAGAGACGGCCGAGCTTGATGCCGGCCCACAGCCGCTGGTTGCCGTTCTGCGCCACGAGGGTGGCGTCGGCATCGAGCTGACCATCGATCACCCAGTCGCTCTGCGTGGTGCCGCCCTGCACCGGGAAGTGCCAGTCGCCGCCGTTGTTGTTGTCCCAGGTCCCCGTGCCGTTGTTGAAGACCGCATCGAACTGCTGCGCGTTCTGCGCAACGGGCACCGACACGCGCCAGACGCCCTCGGCGGCGATCCACTGCATCGGCACGTCGGGCAGCACGGTCTGCCACTGGTTGATGCCGTAGTGCAGGTTCACGCTGCTCGCGCCCTGCAGCGGCCGGCCCGCGGGGTCGTACGAGACCGTCACGCTCTGTCCGGCCTGGATCGGGCTCGGGCTCACGGTGACCACCTCTCCACCGCCGCCGCCACCGCCGCCGCCGGTCGTGCCCTCGCCGACCCAGACGTGCATGATCGGGCTCCGCGCGACGTTGCCGCGCGAATCGACCGCCTCGATGCAGTAG
>JBEGNG010000066.1:0-7441 GCA_041182645.1 Planctomycetota bacterium | reverse complement strand
GACAACTGGTTCATGCTCTATGTCAACGGCAAGCAGGTCGCGGTCGACAGCATCGACTTCCTGCCGCACAACGTGGTCGCGATCGACCTGCTGCCGGAGTACCCGATGACGATCGCGGTGCTCGCGAAGGACAACGCCGATCCCGTGACGGGCTGCGAGTACGGCCGGCAGATCGGTGATGGTGGCTTCATCCTGCGCTTTGCCGACGGCACCGTCACCGACGCATCCTGGAAGGCCAAGTGCTTCATGCATGGTCCCATCGACCGTGACACGGCCAACCCCAAGGTCCGCAGCGAGCCGTTGCCCAAGGACTGGTTCGCCGTGGGCTTCGACGATGCCTCATGGGACCAGGCCACGGAGTACCCACAGGACAGGATCGATCCCAAGGAACCCTTCTTCCAGCACGACTTCTCCGGGGCGCGCTGGATCTGGACCTCGGACCTCGACCTGGACAACACGGTCGTGCTGCGCAAGCGCGTGGACAAGCCTGGTTGGTCACCGCGTTGGACGACGAAGCCAGACCTCACGCCGTCGGCGGAGTGACCCCGGCTCAGCCCGTCCAACCGGCCAGCAGCACACCAAGGTCAAGTCCATCGACCTGACCGTCGTCGTTCAGGTCGCCGCGGACCGCTTGCGACGGATCGTCGGCACCGAAGGCCGAGAGCATCAAGCCCAGGTCAGCGCCATCCACGCGGCCGTTGCCATCCAGATCGGGCGTTTGCGTGGACTGCTGCACCACGCCCGCGCCGGCCGGTGGGTCACCCCAGACCGGATTCCACAGCGCGCCTTGCCCCTTCAGGTAGAGGAGCAGGAACTCCGTCGATTCGCGCCGCACGATCGCAAGCTGCTGCTCGCGCGTGATCGAACCCGAATCGCAGAACGCGATCGACGAGTCGATGAAGCCGCAGTGGTAGCCGCCGGTGATCGTGACCAGCTGGGATGCACCCGCGAGGTTGGGGTACATGGCCGCGGTCGAGCTCGGCGTGACGATGGTGTCCTGGCTGCCGACGATGAGTCGCGTTGCACACTCGACGCCGAGCGCCGCGGTGATCGAACTGGGGTTCGTGTTGGCCGCGGCCCATGGCACGGCGCAACGGATGCCTGGGTCGGCCTGCGCGGCCAGCAGAGAGCAGCCACCGCCCATCGAGTGACCCATGACGCCGCGCGCGCTTGCATCGACCCCACCGAACCACGGCGAGCCGCTGGTGGCGCCCTGGGCGGCAAGCCAGTTCAGGCTGGACACAAGATCCGCGGCGAACGCGCCGTGGCTGGGGAGCAGGCCGCCCTGCGTCTGCGGCATGATCGTCATGAAGCCCCAGCTCGCCAGGTGTGCGCCCGAGGACTGGTACAGCGTGACGGCCGACAGGAAGCCATGGCCGAAGGCGATGATCGGGTACGGGCCCGCGCTGGCATCGAGGGGCGCCCCGACGGCCGTACTGGTGCCGGGGTAATGCAGGGTGGCCACGAAGCTCGATCCATCCGCCCTGACCACGGTCACGTCGCGCCGCGACGGCACCAGCGCGCCGGGAGCCGAAAGGTCACCGGCGACGGCGGGGGCGGTCAGGGCGAGGACCACGGCAAACAGGCATCGGGCAGGGGGCACGATCATGGATGTTCTTTCGCTGAAGCATGCCACCGGGATTCCGGAAGTCGATTCCGCTGTCGGCTGGTGTTCCGGAAAATTCCTGTTCAGCGTATCCCGCTGGTGGCTCGGAGGCTCCATTTCCATGGTTCGATACCTAAGGAGCCTTCCATGATGCATTCCCGACCGACGATTGCCCTTCTCCTGGCCGCCTTGTGCGTGGGCGCGGCCCCATCGGCCCTTGCCGACCGTCGATCCGATGATGCGAACGATGGCATTCGCGACGACAGTCTGTGGCGCGAGCGCGAGTCGTACCGCACGACCGGTTCGTCCCGCAAGAAGTGCAAGGTGAGCGAGACCGCGGGAGCGATCACGTTCGAATCCCAGTTGGGGAAGGGGGGTGGTGCCGCCTACCTTTCGGCCTGGCGGACGGACTGGACCGACAGCTTCTCGGTGACGTTCGATGCCACCTTCTCCGCACCCGCGTCCAGCAAGGCTTCGCGGGCTGCATTCAGCGGCATCGGCTTCGGTTTCGACGCCGAGTCCGCCTACAACGTCGCGAAGGGTTTCCGCGACGGCGTGCAGGTCGAGATGCAGCAGACCAAGGCGGGTGGCCGCACGCTGCAGATCGTGGCACGCAAGAACGGATCCGTGATCGCGCAGTCGGCGAAGCGAGCACTCGCTGCGGGCGAGCATTCGTTCGAGGTGGCGTGGATCGCCAACCCCACCACGCGGGCGGTGACACTGCAGGTCTTCCTGGATGGCAACGTCGGCACGCCCTTCAGTGAACTCACCGGCTTCGGGAGCCTGCTCACCGGCCGCACCGGCCAGGGCATCGGCACGTCGCTCTTCGGCTACTCCACCGGAAACCAGAGGTTCGCCTCGAGCTTCGACGACTTCGACTGGTTCGGCGACGACCACGCCGAGGACGGCGATGACGATGACTCGGGCTGGGACGACGACGATGACCACTTCGATGACCATGGTGGCCACGGCAGCGACGACGGGGACGATGACAGCGATGGTTCGGATGATGACGGTGCTACCGTTGCCCAGTTCAGCGCTGCCCTCGATGTGGCCAGCGGCCTCTACCCGGACGGCGTCCTGCTGAAGGCCGAGGCCGAGTACGGCTGGATCGACATGGTCCTCAGCAACCCTGCAACCTCGGCCGAGGTCCGCTTCGTGCGCGTCAGCGCCGCGGATGGATCGGTGCTGGTGGACTCCACCCGTGCCCCACGGCCTGATGAGGTCGAGGCCCTCGTCGTGTCACTGCTCGTCACGGTTGACCCGCGCGATGCACTCGCCGATGCAGCGGCGACCGTGGCCGTCGGTTCGACGGTCCATGAGATCGAGCTCGAATCGGAAGACGAAGGCCCGGTGTGGGAGCTCGAGTTCGTGACGCCTGCGGGTGGCGAAGCGGAACGTGAGCAGCCCGCAAGCTGATCGATTCACCCCCACCCGCCGAGCAGCGCACCAAGATCCGCGCCGCCGACCGAGCCATCGAGGTTCAGGTCGGCGGCGTTGTTTGAACCGCCCCACGAACCGAGCATCGCTCCGAGGTCGGCGCCGTCCACCGTGCCGTCGCCGTTCAGGTCGCCCCGGCGCACGCTTGAACGCGCCCAGAACGCGTCGGCATCGATCGGATCAAGGTCGCCGTCGCCGTCGAAGTCGAACATCTCACGCCCCGGCGCGATCGGCCCCGGACCGAACGCCGCCATGGCGGCCCAGTCGCTCCCATCCACGGCGCCATCGCCCTGCAGGTCGCCCAGCCGCGCATCGGGATAGGCCGTCCACGAGAGTCCTTCCGCAAGATTGAGCAGCGTTCGCGTGCCGCCGCCTGCCGGCCACTGCACCACGATCAAGTTCGCACCCGTCGCTGCGCCAAGCCCAAAGTGCAGCGTCGTCTCGTGCTGCGACAGGTAACCGTTGCCGCCGCAGAGCACCTGGCGCCGCTGCGGAGCCGGCGTCGAACCATTCACCGCGTTGGCCTGCAGCGTGGCGATCGCACCGATCGCGTTGCGGACCCGCCCCGGACCTGCGACACGGAGCCGCAGCCAGCTGCGCTGCTGGCCGTCCTGGTTCATGAGCAGTCGCGTGGCCGAGCCGTAGTTGTTGATCACGATGTCCAGGTCGCCGTCCCGGTCGAGGTCGCCCATCGCGCTCGAGAAGGACAGCGCACTCGTTCCCGTGACGGCGTACTCGACGCCGCGGTCGACCATCGGCGGGGCGCCCGGATTCACGTAGAGCCGGTTCGGCGTGGTCTCGTTGTTCACGTAGAGATCGTGGTCGGCATCGTTGTCGACGTCGAAGAAGAAGGTGCCCCAGCTGAAGCGCAGGTTCGACACGCCCCAGGCGGCATCGGCCTGCGCGAACGACAGCGGCGACGACTGCAGCATCAGCGGATTCACGCCGAAGAGCGGCGGCGCGGGGTCCGGCACGTTGGTGAAGTAGAAGTCCGGTCGCAGGTCGTTGTCCGGATCACCCACGGCCATGCCCATCGAGCACAGGGCCACGCTGAAGCCGCTGGCGGCGCCGATGTCCTGGAATGCCATGCCGCCCAGGTTGCGCCAGAGCTGGTTCGGCACGTTGCCGAAGCCGCGGTCGTTGCTGACGGCCAGGTCGGGCCAGCCATCCGCGTCGACATCCGCGAACGTCGACTGGTACGAGAGCCCGAGCGACGCCACGCCGAGCGACGGCGCGACATCCTCGAAGGTCCCGTCACCGCGGTTGCGGTACAGGCGGTTCGCCGTGCCGATCTGGTACGTGCACACATGCAGGTCGAGCCAGCCGTCGCCATCGATGTCGGCGACGCTCGTGCCCGTGCACATGGCGCTGAAGCCCAGGCCGCTCGCTGCCGATTGGTCGGTGAAGGCCATTCCGCCGTCGTTGCGCAGGAACCTGCACGGATGGTGGCGCTGCGCGATGAAGAGGTCGAGGTCGCCGTCGCGATCATGGTCGAACGCGCTCACGCCCTGAGCCGACAGGGCGTTGCCGGCGCCGGCAACCGCGCTGCGGTTGATGAAGCTGCCGGCGCCCGTGTTCTCGAAGATGCCGATCAGCCCATCTGCGCGCCCGGTCAGCACGAGGTCAAGGTCGTCGTCGCCATCGAGGTCGGCGATCGCCATGCCGTAGCCCTCCTGCGGCATGTCGAAGGGCGGCGAGAGCGTCATGTTGTAAATGACGCCGCGCGCCGCGTGCTCGCTGGTGAAGGGGACCTGCGCGACCGCCACGGTCGCCGCCGAGAGGGCAGCGACCCCGGCCAGCATGCGGTTGGTCGGAGGCGTGGGCATGGTTGGACCGGGTATTGATGGCATCCTGGATGCTCCGGGCAAGTCCTGATCGTCGGGAATGCAGGCGTTACCCCGGTGTTGCATGAAAACCGCCCCCGCCGAACGGCTCGGCGGGGGCGGGCTCAGGAGGTCAGCTGACTGACCGTGTTCGATCACTCAGGAATTGCGGGCTCGGTCCAGGTGGCGAGGAAAGCCGCCAGATCATCACCGTCGACCATGCCGTTGCCGTTCAGGTCGGCGTTGCCTGCGGTGCCCCACTGGCCCAGGAGCACCACGAGGTCGGCACCGTTGACGATGCTGTTGCTGTCGAAGTCGGCAGGGCTTTCGATGCGGACGATGCGCCCCTCGCCACCGGCGGGGTAGTCGGCAGCGGTGATCTGGCCGCCGAGGCCCTGGGTCACGTAGTTGAACAGAGCCTGCTGGTAGGACACGCCCAGGTTCTCGAACGCAAGACCGGAGAGCGGATACTCGTCGCCACCTCGGCAGAGGAAGTCGATCGTCGCGATCGCGACCGTTGCCTTTGGGTTGACGGCCACGCCCTCGTCGAACAGCACGGTGCCGTCGTCGAGGACCACGTCACGGACGCGCTGCCCGGGGATGGTGTCGACGAAGTACGTGAAGCTGAATCCGCCGACCTGCGCGAATCGGCCGTTGCCGCTCGAAGGGAAGCCCGGAGATGGGCTCACGCGGCTGACGGCGTTCTCGAGCAAGGCCTTGATCGTCGCCATCGGGACGTTCGGCACGATCGCGACGAAGTTGGAGAACGGCAGGATCTGGAAGGTGTTCAGTTCGGTGAAGTTGCCCGCATTGAGGATGCTGTTGTTGCGGATTCCGCCACCGTTCTGGAAGCTCATCACCGGCAGCGGAAGACCTTCCTGGACGGCCAACTGCTGGGCCTGCCAGAGCAACGAGTCGGCGCACAGGTTTCCCTCGTTGGTTTCCTGCGTGCGGATGATGCTGGTGCGGCCATCGAGGGCGACGCCAGATTGCGCGATGACGTTTGCCGCAAGCCCGGCGATGGACGCCGCGACCGGATCGGTGACGGCGGCCTTGACCGCGGGGTCCTCGATGACGCCGTCGGCCTGCGCGGTGCTCGCAACACGGACGGGGCCACTGGTGGGGTCGACCGCGATCACGTTGCCGTCGGCATCGAAGTCGACGGCAAGGCGACCCACGTAGCGGTAGTCACCACGGGTGGTGATGATCGCGAGCTGCTTGCCGTCGGCATCGGTCTCGAAGAGGGGGTACGAGCCATAGCGGATGTCGGGGACGCCGTCGGCGTTGGCATCGGTTGCGTCATCGGGGACAAGCAGCTGGCCGGGGTTCCACAGCAGCTCGTCACCGCCGCCGGCCACGAGCACATCCACGTTGCGCAAGGACTGCGCGAGCAGACGCTCGGCGCTGATGCCCTGGAGGTGGGTCATGACCACGATGTACTTCACGCCGTTGGCGGTCAGTGCATCGACCTGCGCCTGGATGCGGGCCGCGACGTCGGTGTTGATGATCACGTCACCGGGCGACGAGATGAAGGGAAGGTCGGTGGTCGTTGCGCCCACGAAGCCGACGGTGCGGCCGTCGGTCGTCGAGGTCACGCTGGCGCGGATGCGTCCGGCGGTCGCCAACGCAGCGAGCGAGGGCTCCGGCGACACGTCGAGGTTCGACGAGAGGAACGGGGTGCCGTCGGTGAAGCCGTTGATCAGGTTGGCGAGGATCTCCGGACCGAAGTCGAAGTCATGGTTGCCGATGCAGATTGCGTCGTAGCCGATCGACTGCAGGGCGACGGCGTCGTAGTAGCGGCTGCCGGCGGGCAGGCTCAGGCTCGCGTTCCACTCGGGACCGGCGAGGACGTTGTCGCCGCTGCTGACCATCACCACGCCGCCCTCGGCATCCGCGGCTGCGCGGAGCTGGTTGACCTTGGTCTTGAAACGGGCAGCACCGCCGTACGCCTGCTGCGAGCTCGAGGGGTACAGCAACTTGCTCTCGGTGTCGTTGGTGTGGAGCACGGTCAGACGGAAGTCGACGGTGGGTGCGCCGGCGATGGTTGTCGCGGCGAGCAGGGAGGCAATCATGGTCATGGCATCGTTCCTCGGTTCAGGTCTCGTTGATCGCGGTCCCGTTTGGGATCGCCTGCCCCAGCGGGATGCGGGGACGGGAGGTAGTAGGTCCGAGTGGCATGTGCGACGCATCAATGGCGCGTCAGGAATTCCCGGAACATCCGTATGGAGTTCGTCAAGGCCGGTTGTCCCGGTGCCGTACGGTGCTAGCCTTCATTCCCATGCTCTCGGCTGCCGTCTTGATGTCGGGTTCGCTCCAAGTCCTTGCGGCCGCCCACCCTGCGCCGCCGGTCGGCATGGCCAAGTCCTTCGTCGGCGGAGCCTGGAACGAGGTGATGGGCACCGAGCCCCTGCCGCAGGGGCGCACGCTGGTCTGGGAGCGTCAGGGTGCAGTCTGGATCCTCGGCGCCGACGGCTCGCGGCCTGCAACGCCTGCGCTCAACCTGCGCGATGAAGTCGGCGGATGGCGCGACTACGGCCTCATGTCGGTGGTTGCGCACCCGCAGATCGTGCAG
>JBEGNG010000065.1:0-7505 GCA_041182645.1 Planctomycetota bacterium | reverse complement strand
GGCCGAACTGGATCGAGAGCTCAAGGACCTTGCGCTGCTCGGGACGCAGGCGCTCCATGGCGGCGAGCGCGGCCTTCGCGGCTTCCTCGACCTCGGCGGGGTCGAACGCGGGGCCTTCGGACTCGATGGTCTCGGGGATGGCCGCCACTTCCGGGCGACGAGCGCGCCGCCGCCCACGGTCGATCAACCGACGCCGCGCGATCATGGCGATGAAGGTCGTCTCGCTCGCGATCATCGGGTCGAAGCGGCCCGCGCTGCGCCAGACGTCGATGAAGATCTCCTGCACGGCATCCTCGGCCTCCGCGGCATTGCCCGCGAGCCGTCGCGCCAGCGACCAGACGAGCCCCCCGAAGCGATCCATGCACTCCTTGATGGCGGCCTGGTCACCCTCGGCCACGCGGTGCAGGATGGACTCGGTCTCGGTCATCCGGCTCCTTGCGCAGCGAGGCCCGTAGCGACGGCTTCAGCCCCGCTGTCGTGCCTTTTGGACGGCCCATGGTAACGGTGGAGGCGGGATTCGAACCCGCGAAGCCCCGGAGGGCTTACCAGTTTTCAAGACTGGCGCATTCGACCACTCTGCCACCCCACCGGTGGGGCCCGAGTCTAGCCGCGGGGTCCGTCCGGTCGCAGTCGGCCCCGCATGGCGTCTTCACAGAGTTGGAGCAGTTGCTCGCGTGGGATGGGCTTCACGGCGTATTGGTCGAATCCGGACGACAGGCAGCGCTCCCGGTCTGCTTCGAACGCATTGCCGGTCAGCGCGATGATGGGGGCGACCACGCCGAGCAGGCGCAGGCGCCGACAGGCCTCGTAGCCGTCGACGCCCGGCATCTGGAGGTCCATGAGCACGACCTCGAACCCGTCGATGCCGGAGTGTTCGATGGCCTCGATCGCCGCCGCGCCGTCGGTGGCGACCGTGACCGTGGCTCCGGCCTTGCGCAGGAGGGCGGCCAGCAGCCGCGCGTTGTCGGGGCCGTCCTCGGCCAGCAGGATGCGACCACCGGCAAGCGACTGGCCCTGGACCGGCGCGGTCGGCAGGCCCACGGGGACCCGGACGGTGAACGTGCTGCCGCTCCCGGGCTCGCTCGTGACCTCGATCGTCCCGCCGAGCAGTTCGACGAGCTTGTGGCTGATGGCGAGTCCGAGCCCGGTGCCCCCGAACTTCCGGCTCGTCGATGCGTCACCCTGTTCGAAGCTGCGGAAGAGCCGACCGACCTGCTCCTGCGTCATGCCGATCCCGGTGTCGGCGACGACCAGCTCGAGTTCCGGCGAGGTGCCTTCGGTCATGACCCGCACGCGCACCTCGACGCTGCCGGCCTCGGTGAACTTGATCGAGTTCGTCACCAGGTTCATGAGCACCTGGCGCACGCGCAGGGGATCGGTCATCACGAGCGCGCCTGCGCTCGCATCCGCATCGACCCTGAGTTCGAGGCCCTTGGCCCGCATGCGACCGCGCACGAGCGCCACCACGTCATCGACGAGCTGGATGGGGCGTGCCTCGATGCGTTCGACCGTCATCCGCCCTGCCTCGATCTTCGAGATGTCGAGGATGTCGTTGATGATGCCCAGCAGGTGGTTCCCGTTGCGCCGGATCACGCGGATGCACTCGTCGCGCTCCATGTCGCTGGTCGCAGGATCGAGCAGGGCATCCGCATAGCCAAGGATCGCGGTCATGGGGGTGCGGATCTCATGGCTCACGTTCGCGAGGAACTGGCTCTTGGCGGCGTTGGCGCGCTCGGCGTTCTCGCGCGCCGAGGTGGCTTCCTCGAGCGCGGCGACCTGGTCGGTCATGTCCACCGCGACGATCAGGTGCCCCAGCGGCGTCCCGTCCGGCCCCGTCCACGAGCTGGCGGCCATCGAGACCCGCCGCTCGGTGCCGTCGACGCGCAGCACGCCCCAGGTGTACAGGTGCATCCGGTCCCCGCGCAGCGCGTCGATCAGCGCGCGGAACGCCAGGTTCGGGTGGTCCTTCTCCAGCGCCTCACGCTCGGCCGGCGTGAGCATGATCAGGGGAGTCTCGGAACCCACGACCTGGTCCTGGCGGCGGCCCGTGAGCGCCTCGGCACCGGCATTGAAGACCGTGATGTCGCCGGCGAGGTCGGTCGCGATGATGGCGACCTGGTCGGTCGCATCGAGCAGCGCCTCGAGCTGGCCCCGCGCCTCGAGCGCGGCCCGGGCCCTGCGGGTCGAAGACTGTGCGAAGTGGATCGTGGTGCCGATCAGCAGGGAACTGAACAGCCCCGACGACAGGAGGATGAACGGCACCACGCCCTGCTCCGCGGTGGATCCGCCGCCGTGCGGCCGGGCCTTGAAGGTCCATGCACGCCCGGCCACGTCACCCGAGGCACCCGGGCTCTCGAGGGATGGTCCTGACTCCGGATCGAGCTCGAAGAGCAGCGCGGATCCGTCGTAGATCTCGACTTCGAAGGCACCGACGAAGTTGCCCAGGAGCGCCTTCAGCGTCGGCTCCAGTTCCTGGTCGACGACGAGCGTGGCCTCGTTCCCCGAGATTCCCTGGCCCAGGGGGATGGCGACGACGCCGTGGGTCACGCCGCCGACGGTGATGGGAGGGCTGCTCGTCGTCAGGTTCAGGTCCATGCTCTCCCGGAGGATCGACCGGACCGCAGGATGGTCCAAGGGCAAGGCGCGATCGCCGAGCGACGCCACGATCGGCTCGCCGTCGCGGTCGACGAAGGCGATGCCGCTGACGCCGGGGAAGTCGCGCCGATACGCATCCAGGTCGCGCTGCATCGGCCGGGTCGAGGTCAGCGTGCGGCCGGACCAGCGGTCGGCCAGCCGCGCGAAGGCCTGCAGGTTCAGCTCGAACTCGGTCCCGATGAGCGCCTCGAGCGCGCGCTCGTGCTCGGCCGCGCGGTTCTGCTGGTTGCGCAGCTCGATGTCCTGGAGGAATTGCCAGCCTCCGACGGCGAGTGCAGCGCTCAGTGCCCCGCAGAGCATGCCGAACCAGCCCGGCATGCCGCCGGAAAGCGGCACGGCGAAGTACCAGGCGCGTGCGATGGCGGCGGCGGATGCGAGCAGCAGCGCGGCTTCCGCAGCGAGCGGCAAGTCGCCGATGAAGTCCAGCCACGGGTGCCGCAGCGGGCGATCGTGCCAAGGCTCGAGGATCATCACCAGTGCCAGCGTGCCGAGCAGCACGCCCGGGATCACCGCGTGGATCCTGCCTTCCAGGTTGGACCGACCGGTCCCCAGTGCCGTGAGCCCCAGGAGCAGCAGGGCCACGCTCGCCGAGAGCGGCTGCTCGGCGAGCGGTGCGGCGGCGAACGACCCGACCACCAGCACGCAGCCGAGCACGAGGTGTGGTGGGCTCCACAGCGGCTGGCGGGGCAGGGCGACCACGCACCCGAAGGCCATCACCGCGAGACCCAGCAGCGTGCAGACGTCCCGCTGCGCGGTGTCCTGCACCACGAACGGGAGCTGGAGCATCAGCCCCGCCAGGATGGAGGCGACAGCCAGCGTCGGCCACACCACCCGTGCGGAGGCGACCGCACGCATGGGTCAGGTCTCGCGCTCGGCGCGGCGGCGCTTGAGTTCGGCGTCGACGAACGCCGAGAGATGGCCGTTCAGCACGTGGAGGGGATTGCCCTCCTCGTAGTTGGTGCGGTGGTCCTTCACGCGGTTGTCGTAGAAGACGTACGACCGGATCTGCGTGCCCCAGCCGCGCTCGACCTTGCCGCCCTTGGCCGCGAGGATCTCCGCATCACGACGCTCCTGCTCGAGCTGTTCGAGCTTGGAGCGCAGCACGCTCAGGGCCTGCTTGCGGTTCTGGGGCTGGTCCCGGTAGGTGCTCGCGACCACCTGGATGCCGGTGGGGATGTGCGTGACGCGGATCGCCGTGGCCACCTTGTTCACGTTCTGCCCGCCGGGCCCGCTGGCACGCACGAAGGGCACGATCTCGAGGTCGCGTTCGGGGATCTCGAGGTCGCTCTCCTCGAACTCGGGAGTGACGTCGACCGTGCAGAAGCTCGTCTGGCGCTTGCCTTCGGCGTTGAACGGGCTGACGCGCGCGAGCCTGTGCGAACCATGCTCGCAGCTCATGTAGCCGTAGGCGAAGGGGCCCCGCACGGCGTAGGACACTTCCGAGATGCCGACCTCCGTGCCGTAGGTCCGGCTCATCTCCTCGACCTTGAAGCCCATCGTGTTCCAGTAGTACTGGTACATGCGCTCGAGCATCTCGGCCCAGTCGTTCGCCTCGGTGCCGCCGACGCCCGCCTGGATCGTCACGAAGCAGCCGCGATGGTCGTGCTTGGAGCTGAGGAGCGACTGCAGCTCGACCTTCTCCATCCTGCCGACGAGCCCGAAGAGCAGGGTGTCGACCTCGCCCAGCAGGTCGGCGTCGTTGGCCTCCTTGGCCATCTCGTAGCCCACCTGGGCATCCTCGAGGCCCTTCATGACCTCCTCGAGCGGTTCGATCTGCGCGCGCTTGACCTTCAGGTCCGCGATCACCGCCTGCGCGCGCTTGGGGTCGTTCCAGAAGTCCGCCTCGTTCATGCGGGCGGTGAGCTCGTCGCGCTCGCGTGCCTTGGCCGGGTAGTTAAAGCGAGTCGCGGATGGCGTTGATCCGCGCCTCCAGGTCGGCCAGCACGGGGCCATGTGCGTCGAAGTGCATCGGCGGAGTGTAGCGGGCCGTCACGCCACGGCCGCCTGTAGGCTCCCCGCATGCAGGTGAGCAGCGCGATCTCGGGCATGAAGGAAAGTGCGACGCTGGCCGTGAGCGCGAAGGCCGCGGCGCTGAAGGCCAAGGGGGTCGACGTGGTGGGCTTCGGCGTCGGCGAGCCCGACTTCGACACGCCCGAGCCCATCAAGCGCGCCGCGATCCGCGCACTCGAGGCCGGCCAGACCAAGTACGCCCCCACGCCCGGTGACCGCGCCGCGCGCGAGGCCATCGCGCACAAGCACCGCACCGAGAACGGCATCGACTGCTCGTTCGAGCACGTCACGATCACGGCAGGCGCGAAGCACGCGATCTACCTGGCGCTGCAGGTGCTCATCGAGCGCGGTGCCGGCGACGAGGTCATCGTGCCGACGCCCGCCTGGGTCAGCTACCGGCCGCTGGTCGAGCTCGCCGGGGCGCGATGCGTCGAGGTCCCCGCGCGCGTCGAGGATGGACTCGTCGTCAGGCCCGAGGCGATCGAACGCGCCATCACGCCGCGCACGGTCGGGATCATCCTGAATTCGCCGTCGAATCCGTGCGGCATCACGGTCCCGGCCGCGTCGATGCGGGCGATCGCCGACGTGCTGGCGCGTCACCCCCGCGTCACGGTCATCAGCGACGAGATCTACGAGAAGCTCGTCTACCCCGAGGTCGCACCCGGCATCGCGCACTGGAGCATCGGCAGCGATCCGCGCCTGGCAGGGCGCACCATCACGGTGAACGGGATGAGCAAGGCCTACGCGATGACCGGCTGGCGGATCGGCTGGCTGTGCGCGCCCGGCGACGCCGGTGCGTTCGCGCGCGAGGCGATCAAGCTGCAGGGGCAGATGACCAATTCGATCGCGAGCTTCGCGCTGCCTGCGATCGTCGAGGCGCTCACGAACGGCGCGGGCGAGGTCGAACGCATGCGGGCCACCTTCGCGCAGCGGGCGCGGCTGATCGGCAGCCTGCAGGCCGCGATCCCGGGCCTTGCGGCGCCGCCGAGCACGGGCGCGTTCTACACCTTCCCGTCGATCGCGTCGCTGCTGGGCGGCCGATCGGCCGGCGGCCGCGCGATCGACTCGGCGCAGGCCTTCTCGGAAGCCCTGCTCGACGAGCATGCGGTGGCGATCGTGCCCGGCGAGGACTTCGGCGACTGCGCGCGGAGCCACGTGCGCTTCTCCTTCGCGTGCAGCGAAGCGCAGATCAGGAAGGGCATGGAGCGCGTCGCGGCCTTCGTGGCCGGGATCCGTCAGGAGACGCCGACGGTCACGGGCATCGGCTGAGGACGCGGCACGTAGTTCGGCTCGAGCGCGATGTTCAGGGGCAGGCGCTTGCCGGTCGGATCACGCGGCAGCTGGTCCTGGTCGATGATGCGCTGGATCGCCATGATGCCCTCGATGAGCATCTCGGGTCGCGGCGGGCAGCCGGGCACGTACACGTCGACGGGCACGAACTGGTCCACGCCCTGCACGACGGCATAGGTGTCGAAGACGCCGCCGGTGCTGGCGCAGGCGCCCATCGAGATGACCCACTTGGGCTCGGCCATCTGCATGTAGATGCGCTGGAGGACGGGCAGCGTCTTCACGCTCACCCGGCCGGCCACGATCATGAGGTCCGCCTGGCGCGGGCTGAAGCGCATGACCTCGGCACCGAAGCGCGCAAGGTCGAACCGGCTGCACGCGGTGGCCATGAGTTCGATGCCGCAGCACGCGGTCGCGAAGGGCATGGGCCACACGCTCGAGCGCCGGGCCCAGTTGACCACACGCTGGAGCTGGGTCGTCAGGATGCTGTCGGTGGGGAGTGCTGCTTCGATGCCCATGGTGGTCTCGTCCTCGGGGGTGGCGAAGTCTATGCCCGGACCCGGGTGCGCGCCCGATCAGGGAGCCGTCCCGGCCGGGGCGTTCCCGGAGCCGGATGGCGCCGAGACCGGCGGCGGCGTGGGCAGCGGCCGAGGCACCGTCGCGGGCGGGATGTCCTTGCCCGCGCGCTTGAGCCGGTAGTACTCGACCGGGTCCTGGCCGGCCGGCGGGTCGCCCCAGAACAGCTGGTCGAAGAAGCCGGGCTCGGTGTCGTCGACGTTGGGGTCGTAGGTCTGCCTGGGCATGCTCGGGTCATCCGAGGTCCGCACGACATGCTTGTAGCAGCCGGTGCACGTGAGGAGACAGGCAAGGACGATCGCCGGGAGGCGCATGGCGGCGATGATAGATCGGACGAACATGCGGCCGGGCGGTCCGCGTATAAAGCGGCGCATGCCCGTCGCCATCGCCCTGATCGCCTCCATGCTGGCCCAGGCCCCCGCGATGCCGCCGGTGCCCGACGCCCTCGCGACCTACATGCCCAAGGCCGAGCGCCACCAGTCGGACCACTTCGTCGTCGTTTCGGACGCCCCGCCGACCGCGATCGCCAACACGCTGAACACGCTGGAGAAGACCCGGACGTCGCTGCTGGCCGACCTCGAGCGCAGGGGCCTTCCGGCCGCCGACCCCGGCGTGCGGCACCTGGCCATCCTCTTCAGCGACGAGGGCGCGTTCCGCCGCTTCGCGCGCGAGGTGGACGGTCAATCGCTCGCCACCACGCTCGGGTACTACCAGCCTTCGGGAAGGCGCCTGCAGCTCTTCGATCCCGAGAGCACCGATGCCGTGCGCGCGGCCGATGCGACGATCGCGAAGAACGAGGAAGCGATCAAGACCCGCCAGGAGGCCGTGAACCGCATGCGCACCAGCCGCCTGAGCCGGCAGGAGGCCGCGGTGGCCCAGCGCGAAGTCGACCAGGCCCGCGCGAAGCTGGCCTCGCAACGGGCCCAGCGCGAGGCCGCCGTCGACGACAGCCTCAAGGTGGTGGTGGTCCATGAGGC
>JBEGNG010000064.1:560-8068 GCA_041182645.1 Planctomycetota bacterium | reverse complement strand
ACGAGGGAATCGTCGCGCCAGAGCAGGCGGAAGCCGATGCCTTCGGGGAGGGGCTGATCTACACTTGCGCGCTGCGACACGGCATCCATTCCACCATGAACCCAACGATCCTGCTTCTCGCGACCGCCTCGCTCGCTGCCTGCACCGGAACCAGCACCGGCTCCGTGAGGGAGGTGGGGACGATTCCGTCCACGGGATCCCCGGCGGCTGCACCGGTCGTCGACCGTGCCGCGGGTCAGTCTGCCGCTCCGGCAAGGGATGCCGTGGATGATTGGGTCGTCGCGGAGGCGCCGATCCTCTCGAACCCGGCACAGCTCACCTTCGGCCGCGACTGGGTGCGTGCGGGCGAGAACTACATCGATCCCCGTGGTACGCGCGTGCTCTTCCAGGGCGTGCCGCAGCCGGCCGCCGGACAGGCGCCCGACGACCACTACGCGATGGTCCTGGCCGACCTCGTCACGGGTGCGGACGGCAAGCCGGCCCTTGCCAACAGCTGGATCATCAGCCCCAAGGGCAGCGCGAACACCTGTGGCTGGTTCGACCCGAACGATCCCGACCGCATCATCTTCGCCACCACGCTGGTACCGCCGACGGCCAGCGATTCGCCTGGCTACCAGCGCGGCACGGGCCGCTACCGCTGGAGCTTCCCGCGCGAGATGCGGATCGTGTCGCTGGACCTCAAGGGTCGGGCCAAGGGCAGTGAGATCACGCCCGGCGACCTGAAGACGCTCGTCGGCGATGGGACTGCATACGTCGCCGAGGGCAACCTCAGCGCCGATGGGCGGCACCTCATCTACTGCTCGCTTGCGACCGGACAGGGCGACCTGTACTCGCTCGACCTCCAGACCGGCGAGACCACGCCGCTGGTCCGTGAACCGGGGTACGACGGCGGTCCCTTCTTCAGCCCGGATTCGACCCGGATCTGCTTCCGCAGCGACCGCACCGGCGATGGCCACCTGCAGCTCTTCATCGGCGACCTGGCCCGCACCGCGGACGGCCGCATCACCGGCGTCGAGCGCGTGCACCAGCTCACGATGGGCGACACCGTGAACTGGGGCCCGTTCTGGCATCCCTCGGGCACCGTGATGGCGTACGCCACCAGCGAGCTCGGCCACCAGAACTACGAGGTGTTCCTGATCGACAGCGCCCGATGGCGCAGCGATGGCGGCATGCCGATGCAGCGCGACGGCACCACGAGGATGCGCGTCACGCACGCGCCCGGCGCCGATGTGCTGCCTGCCTTCAGCGCCGACGGCCGGCGCATGATCTGGACGAGCAAGCGCGGTCCCGAGAACACGAGCCAGGTCTGGATCGCGGACTTCACGCTGCCGACGGCGTTCGCGCCGGTCGTGGCTGCACCGGCCGCTGCCGAGGCGGCGGCGCCGAAGGATGGGACCCCGTCCCGGCGAGCGGCCCCGTGACGGCGCTCTCGATCCAGCGTCGCCACCTGATCCCGTTCCGCAGTTCGCTGCTGCCGCAGATCTTCACGGACACGCTCGTCGTGGGCAGTGGCGTGGCGGGCCTGCGCTGCGCCATCGAGGCGGCTGCGCACGGCGACGTGATCGTCCTGGCCAAGGAGTCGCTCGACCTGTCGAGCACCAGCTGGGCGCAGGGCGGCATCGCGACCGTCCGGAGCGCCGAGGACAGCATCGCGCAGCACGAGCAGGACACGCTCGAGGCCGGCGCCGGACTGTGCGATCCGGCAGCCGTCTCGGTCCTCGTGCGCGAGGGGCCGGGCGAGGTCGAGCAGGTGATCCAGTGGGGCATGCGCGTCGACCGTGATGCGGACGGCACCGTGAGCCTCGGTCGCGAGGGCGGGCATCGGCAGGACCGGATCGTGCACGCCGACGGCGATGCGACCGGGGCTGCGCTGGCCGCTGCGCTGATCGCGCGCGTCCGTGGCCTGGGTACGGTCCGCCTCTTCGATCGCTGCTTCGCGCTGGACGTGCTCACGCGCGATGAGGGAGGCGAGCGGCGCGCCGCCGGCGTGCTCACCTGGCACCCACGCTTCGGCCTGCAGATCGTCTGGGCGCGCGCCATCGTGCTCGCCTGCGGCGGCGCTGGGCAGGTCTACCGCGAGACGACGAATCCCAAGGTGGCCACGGGTGATGCCGTCGCCATGGCCTGGCGCGCGGGCGTGACGGTGGCCGACCTCGAGTTCATGCAGTTCCACCCGACGAGCCTGTACGTCGCCGGCGCACCGCGCCACCTCATCAGCGAGGCCGTGCGGGGCGAGGGCGCATGGCTCGTGGATGCATCCGGGACGCGATTCATGCAGGGCGTGCATCCCATGGCCGAGCTCGCGCCCCGCGACATCGTGAGCAGGGGCATCGTCGAGCACCTGGCGCGCACCGGGCAGAGCCACGCGTTCCTCGATTGCCGGCACCTCGGTGGCGGCGAGCCGGGCTTCTTCGCCCGCCGCTTCCCGGGCCTGGACCGCATGCTCGCGGGCTTCGGGCTCGATGCCTCGCGCGAACTCATCCCGGTGAACCCTGCGGCGCACTACACGATCGGGGGCGTGCTCACGGATCTCTCGGGCCGGACGAGCCTGCGCGGCCTCTATGCCTGCGGCGAGAGCGCGGCCAACGGCGTGCACGGCGCGAACCGCCTGGCCAGCAACAGCCTGCTCGATGGCCTCGTCTTCGGGCGCCGCGTCGCGCACGCGATCGCCGCGGACGCGCTGCCTGATCCGGTGCCGGTCCACGTCGACAGCCGCATCGAGGTGCCCGAGCGCGGCGACCTCGACGTGGCCGACATCCGCGCGAGCCTGCGCAGCGCGATGTGGCGCAACGTGGGCGTGCAGCGTTCGGCGACGCGCCTCGAGGACGTCCTCAAGATGATCGAGTTCTGGGGGCGCTACGGCCTGCATGCCGTCTTCGAGCGTCCCTCGGGATGGGAAGCGCAGAACCTGCTCACGGTGTCGCATCTCATGGCGCGCGCAGCGTTGGAACGCCAGGAGAGCCGGGGGACCCACTGGCGCGCCGATGCCCCCGAACCGCGGGCGGAGTGGCGGGTCCGGCTGGCCTGGACGCCGGGGATCGACCGGCCCATGCGGCTGCCGGTGGCCGCGGAGCTCGTCGGATGAACCGCATGGCCTCGGTGTCGGCGCTGCTGGTCGTGCTGACCGCGGGATGTGCAGGTGAGCGGGTCGAGTACCGCTACCGGAATCCGCTGAGCGACCGGGCGAAGGACGAGGTCGACCACACGCTGCCCGACGGGACGCGCGTGGTCTACCGCGATCGGCCTGCGGTCTCGGCAGGTCGCTTCGGCGACTCGGCGGTCCCTGCACCGACGGGGCAGGACGAGGCGTCCGCGGTCGGCGCATCCGACGGCAGCGGCCCTGCGCTCGAGCTGCGCATCGAGCACGCGGATGGCTCGATCGAGCTGCGTGCATTCACCCCGGCCCAGGTCATCGCGCACCTGCAGCACGCGATCCGCAACCGCGAGTACCCGCCGTTCTACGCGCAGATGCTCACGAAGGAGGCCCGCAAGGAGTGGGACCAGCGGGGGGGTGAGCAGGCGTTCGCCGCCTGGATGGACGAGCGCCGCGGGCCGGTCATGGAGTTCCTCAACCGCACGAGCTACGGGATGTTCAGCTCGGACGTGATCACCCGCGCCACGGGACCCCGCACCATCGAGCTGCAGCTCACGCCGCACCTGCACGGCGAGTTCGCCTTCGAAGCGGTCGAGTTCGAGCGCCAGGGCGGCATGATGCGGCTGCGCGCCCTGCGTTGAGCGCGTCCATCGTCCGAAGGGGATGGACGGGAGGCCCGACCGGCCGCACGCACGCCCGCGGCCCGGTGGGTGACCATCCTGCCCCGGAGGGCATCACTCGAAGCGGCCGCGGTCCAGGATGTCGAAGTCGTGGAGCTTCGCCAGCTGCTTCGCCGAGAGCGCATCGATCGCCATCAGGCGCTCGACGAGGCGCGACGGCTTGGCCAGGCCGAGCGAGCCCAGCAGCCGGAACTTCGCGTTGAGGATCCCGCGCAGGTCGGCGGTCGTGTTGCGGGCGTGGCCCGCCGGATACATCACGAGTCCGCTGTCGAGCGTCCGGCCGTCGGTCGTCTCGATCACCACCGAGGTGGGGATGCCGTCCGGATAGCGCCGGTCGTACTCCTCGCCGCCGTGGGCGAAGTCGATCTTGGCCATGAGCTCGCGCGTGCGCGCGTTCTGGATGGCGTCGGCCGAGTAGTCGTGCGGCCCGAGCATGAGCCGCTTCCACCAGTCATCGGTGCCGGCGCCGATCGACTCGGCACCGTCCTGCGCGGCGGCCTCGATCGCCTTGCGCAACAGCGTGCTGACGATGTAGACCATGCTGTGGTCGGCGCTCTGTCGCGTCTTCGGATCGCGCTTGGCCGGGTCGCCGATGATGCCGAAGGCCGGCTCGTACGCGACGATGCGGATCGCCTTGATCGTGCCGGGCTTCTGGAGGATGTCGCGGTTGGCCGACGCCAGGTCGATGATCGCCTGCAGCGCCCCGGCGCTCTGGTGCTCGTAGAGGCCGAGCTTGAAGTGCATGCCCATCACGGCGAAGTCGTCGCCGGAGAAGCCGAGCACGAGGTCGAACGGGCTGTCGCCCTGCGTCTTCACGAACTGCCGGAACATGCTCTCGGGATTGCGGAAGATGTCGCGCGGCCCAAGGAAGCCCTGCATGCTGCGGCGCATGCAGAGGATGGCGGCTTCGGTGCTGATGGCGGCACTGGCGCCCTTCGAGTCGCTGAGCTGCTTGCCGGCGCGGATCGCGCGCCAGGGGATGTGGTGCGCCACGAACATGCCGATCGCGCTCTCGATCTGTTCCGCCGTGGCGCCCATCATCGCGCCGTAGGTCGCCGCGCTCGCGATCGCGCCGTGCACGACGTGGTCGATCTTGTAGGTCTTCAGGCTGAAGACCTCGGCCAGTCGGCCGCGGATCTCGTCCAGGCACGCCATGCCGCGCAGGGCGGTCGCGCCGTCGAGGCCCATGATCTGCGCCGCAGCGATCGGCACGGGATAGAAGTCGTTGTGGCCGAACTCGCCTGCGGTGTGGCCGAGGCCAGGGTTGAAGCCGAAGTTCGTGCCGTTGGAATCCCATTCACGGACCGCGGCGCTGTTGGCGACGATGGCCTTCTCGGGCTGCACGCGCTTGGAGCTGCCGAAGACCGTCGCGCCGTGCTTCTTGTTCTTGTACCGCAGGGCCTCCTCGCGCAGCAGCACGGGAGCGTTGGTGCCCAGGGCGATGGCGCTGATGCCGCAGAGCACGGCGTCGGCGTGGAAGAGCTTGGTGCGGGTGAGCACGGACTCGGCCGGCTCGCCCGACTTCATGAAGTCGATCGCGTACTGGCCGATGCCGAGGGCCTGGTTCGTGTTCCGGGGCAGGTTGACGGTGGACATGGGGCGCGAAGTGTAGCGGTGCAGCGGGGCGATCCTGCGGTCGCGCCCCGGTCGGCGGGCGGGGCCGACGGGCCGCGGACGGCCGCCGTCGCGGATCAGTGCGCGCTGGCGCTCGTGCTCTTGATGTCGGCCACGACGTGGTAGCACGTTGGGTCGACGCCTCGGGCCAGTTCGATAACACGCTTGGAGCCGCGCCGGCGCGTCTCGATGAAGAGCATCTGCACCGGACCGTCGCGGCCGCGGCCATCGAAGACCGTGACCGTGATGCCCTGATCGCGCAGCGCCGCGGCCATCTCGTCGCCCTTGCGTGTGAAGACGCGAACCACGGAGTGGCCGCTCGCCATCCTCGCCTCGACCACCATGCCGAGCCAATTGCCGAGCGCGAACCCGAGTGCGTAGGGGATCGCGTACCAGGGGTGATCCTGCACCGTGAGGATGACCTTGCTCACCACGAGCACCCACACGAGCACCTCGATGAAGGCCAGCACGAAGGCGCGGCCCTTGTGCCCCTGCACGATGGCGACCGTCCTGATGACGCCGATCGACACATCGACCAGGCGAGCGGCGATGATGCCGAGGCTCACGATCGCGGCCGTCATCACGGGCTCGCCGGCGCGGACCAGGAGCCATCCGGCCACGATCGCGAACACGATCACCGCGGCGGCGACCCCGAAGACCCGGCCGTCACGCCTCGCTGGCGCCTCAGCCTGCAAGCAACGCCCCGTAGAGCTCGACGATGCCCTTGCCCTGCGTCGCGATCGTCTCGAGGATGCGGCGGCCCGAGGCGATGTCGAGGAGTTCGCGCACGAGCTTCGCCTCGCCGGCATGGTCGGCCTTGTTCGCGACGAAGAGGTCGGCGATCTCGAGGATGCCCGCCTTGTCCATCTGCACGCTGTCGCCCATGCCGGGCACGACGACGACGGCGGTGCGGTCCACGTGCTCCCGGATGGCGACGTCGTTCTGGCCGGCGCCCACGGTCTCGACGATGAGCGTGTCGAAGCCGGCGGCGCCGATCAGCCCCGTGATCTGCGGCAGGCTGCGGTAGTCCTCGCCGACGATGGCGAGGCTCCGGTAGAAGACCTTCTCGTCGACCGCGTTGAAGTCCACGCGGAGCCGGTCGCCCAGCAGCGCACCGCCGGTGATCGGGCTCATCGGGTCGAAGGCGACGACGGCGACGCGTTCGCCGCGGCGGACGGCCTCGGCGGCGAGCGCAGCCACGAGCGTGCTCTTGCCGGCACCGGGCGAGCCCGTGATCCCGACGACGCGTGCCGGCCTTCGCATGGGAGCGCCCGCCGGCAGCGCGCCGGCGTGGGCCAGGCTGATCTGGCGGGCGAGCACGGCGTGCGTCGACGGCGACTGCAGGGGCGCGTGCGCGCGCACGCACTCACGCACGCTCTGCACGATCTCCTCCATGCCGGTCCCGGTGTGGTAGATGCGCCGGACGCCGGCCGACAGCAGCGTCGGGACGTCCTCCTGCGGGATGATGCCGCCGACGTTGACCGGCATGTCCGGGCGGCCGAGCGCGCGGCATTCGTCGAGGAGCCTCGGCACCAGCACCAGGTGCGAGTTGCTCATCATGCTGCACGCGATGACGTCGGCGTCCTCGTCGCGCGCGCCGATCGCCAGGCTGCGCGGGGTCTGCCAGAGCCCGCTGTAGATCACGTGCACGCCCGCATCGCGCAGCACGCGGGCGATGAGCTTGACGCCACGGTCATGGCCATCGAGGCCCATCTTGCCCAGCAGCACGCGGGGACGGTGCGGCAGGTCGGCGCAGCGGTCGCGCTTCTCGATCGCGCTCGTGGGGTCCTGCAGCGACGGCACGCTCATCGCGCGGACTCCGTCGTCGGGGCCTCCTCGGGCGAACCGGTCCCGCCGGCATCGTCACCCTTGCCTTCGTCCACCGGACGGGCCTCGTCGGTCCACTGCCCCGGGTGGAAGCGCCTGCACAGTTCGACCACGATCTTGTCGGTGTTCTTCCACTTGTAGTCGTCCAGGGGGTACTCGCGGCCGTCGGCATCCTTGACCACCGCGATCGACTTGCTCATCCAACGATCCATGTCGATGTCTGCGAGGCGCTCCGCGGGGATCGTGCCATCGGGCGTGTCGAGCGTGCCGTCCTCGTGGAGCGTCCAGCGCTT
>JBEGNG010000064.1:0-499 GCA_041182645.1 Planctomycetota bacterium | reverse complement strand
CCCGAGGGCGGGGTGGGGGGCTCCGCGTACTCCGTCGTCAGGCGGCTCTTGGCGGCCTCGTACTCCTTGGTCTCATCGTCGCTGAGCGCGCGGGACTTGGCGGCCGAGGCCAGCTCGTCCTGGCGGTTCTTGAGCCGCGTGTAGTCGCGGGAGGCGTCCTCGAGTGCGGGGTACTTGACCCAATAGTCGTAGGCGCCCCAGAGCCCGAAGGCGAGGCACATGACGGTGTAGAGCGCCATCCAGAAGCGGAACCGCGGCTGCAATCGGGTGGTGATCGTCATGGGACGGTGGAGTCTAGCCGGGGTCGGGTGGGTGACGCGTGCACCGGTGGTGGGTCCGCCCCCCGGGTCGTTCCGCTCCGTCTGTCTCGGGGCGCGGGTGCGTGTTCCGCGCCCTTTCCCCGCTCCCTCGGGCGCGAGTGTGCGCTCCGCGCACGTCCTCTCGCTCCCTCGGGCCCTGGCTGCGCGGACGCGCTCGCTCCACCCGGGCGCGAGTGTGC
>JBEGNG010000063.1:0-7779 GCA_041182645.1 Planctomycetota bacterium | reverse complement strand
GCACCAGGGCGACGAGGGCGTGCGGCGCAAGGACGCGGTGGGTCATGGGATGCCTCCAAGTGTACGGACGGCGCATGGACGGCCCGCTGCCGTCCCGCGCAGATGGACGATCGTGGTGTGCCCGACGGGGCACTCGATGGGACCGATGGTCTCGCCGCCGTCGACCGAGATGGTGAGGCGGCGGTCGGCGGGCACCGGCATGCGCGCGGAGAAGACCCGCTTGGGCAGCGTGGTCCAGGTGCGCAGGTCGGCGCTGTTGGTGCCCACCTGGTAGAGCGCGCCGGCGACCGCGCCCCAGCCGCCCAGCTGCTCCTGCAGCTGCCAGGTCAGGATCGCCTTGGTCGCGCTCGACAGGAGCGTCGCGGTGATGATCGCCGGGAGCTCATCGTTGAACTGCCGACCCCAAGCCGAGTCGACGTCGGTGAGCAGCGACGAGCGCACGCTCTGCTCACCTGCCGTCACCGTGAAGCCCGCCGGCCCCAGCTGCCGGAAGACCGGCTCGGGGAACGCGGCGCCGACGTACGGCACCTGGGCGATGAAGAGCGGGATGTCGATGCGCAGTTCCTTCAGGCTCGGTGCCAGGCCGGACTCGAGCACGACCCAGGCCATGTCGGGCATGCCCTGCCCGTCGAGGGCCGCGCGGACCATCTCGACGTCGGCCAGCGCGTGGGCGCGGTCGGCCTCGGGCAGCATGCCCGCCACGCGCTCGAAGGACTGCCGGGCCTGGTCGAGGTCGCTCGCCTGACCCGTCGACCAGAACCACGCCCCGTGCAGGAACGACGCGTACGGGACCGCGTAGTCCGCATAGCCCTGCATGGCGCGCACCGGCGCATAGGCGACGGCGGCCTGCGAACTGAAGACCGGATCGCGCTGCGCCCGGCCCGTGTCGTAGCTGCTCGAGCGCGCACTCGCATCGACCTTCCGCTGCACCTCGGCGATGCGCTTGGCATTTCGCTCGACCGCATCCTCCTGCCAGAGACGCGCGCGGTTGAGCTCGACGCCGGCCTCGGCCACGCGGCCGGTGGACCAGTAGTTGATCGCCTGCAGGGCGTTCATCATGATGCGGTCGATCGGCCGGCCGCGGAACGGGCGCACCGTCTGGTTGGTGACGAGCGCCGCCGCCTCGGCACTGATGCTGACGTCGGCCTTCTCGTCGAGGTACGGGCGCGCGATCTCGTACGCCGCGTCGAAGCTGCGCAGGCTGCCGCCGGTGTCGCCGGCGGACTGCAGGACCTCGCCCGCCTCGAGATGGAAGACGAGTGCGTTCACCGAGTCCTTCGCGAACTCCTGCTCCACCTGACGCATCTGGTCGGCCGCCTTCGTCCAGTCGGCCTGCCCGAACGCCGCGTCGACCTCGCGCATGCGGTGGTTGTGGCTGCATCCGGCGCCCGCAAGCACCGCCAGCAGCGCGGCTGCGCCGGCAATCCACCCCGATGGACGATGCCCGGCCATGCTGACGCGCTCCGCGTTCAGCGGACCGGGACGACGGGCACCGCGCCGCCGCCGCCGAGCGGCCACCATGGCGGCGTCACCATGGTTGGCGCCTCGTTCGTGTCGACCTTGATGTTCGACTGCTGGTCGATGACCATGCGGGAGTTGCGGATGAAGTCGGCCATGGCGCGGATGCGCTCGACCTCGGCATCGTTGAGCGCCTGGCCCCGCTTGAGTCCCTCGAGGAACGCCGTCTGCTCCTGCCAGCGCGCGAACGCCTCGGGCGTCATTCGCAGGCCGACCTCGAGCTGCATGCCGGGCTTGACGAGCACGTTGCGTTCCCAGGGTTCGAAGCCGGAACCGCTCACGCGGATCTTGTGCGGCCCGGGCGTCATCTCCAGCGGCTGGCCCTGCTGGCCGACCACGAAGCCATCGACCTCGACGGTCGCCGCGATGGGCGCCAGGTCGTAGTCGGTGCGCGAGACGACGTACTGGCCGTTGGACTGGTCGAGGAGGATCCCCGGCACGCGCAGGTCCTGCATGACCGCGCGGACGACGATGCCGTTGGCCGGCGATGCAGCCGCGGCGAACGCGGCACTCGTCGCGGCCTTGGTCGAGGCATCCTGCGCGAGCTGGTTGCCGCAGCGCTGGATGAGCGCGTCGAGCGGATTGACCTCCTGCTTCAGGCCCGGCGTCTCACGCACGACCGTCGACTGCTGCGCGGTCCCCGCGCCGTACACGAGGCCCGTGCCGATCCCCGTGAGCCGGTAGGTGACGGTGAGTGTCCAGGTCGTGGCCTTGCTCTCGATGCCCTGGCCCTTGAAGTCGCTCGATGCAGGCTGGTACGAGGTCAGGCTCGCCAGCAGCATCGCCTCGGCACCCATCGCCCGGGCCAGCGACGCCGCGTTGGCCTCGTCGCTCAGGATCCGGTCGAGCTGCTTCTGCGGGTCGGTCTCGGTGCCGGCGTTCTCGCCCTGCGTGGCGAACCGCGCCACGGCATTCAGCAGGTCCTCGCGGCTCATCACCGCGAAGCGCCGCGGATCGAGCCCAGCGACGATGAAGTCATTGAGCACCATGACCTTGTCGGCGGGCACCGCCGCACGGTCCTTGACGAAGACGGCCGTGCGCAGCGGGCGATCGGGCAGCGGCTGCTCGGCTCCCGCCGAACCGGTTGCGCCGGCGCCGGCTGCCGAAGCATCGGGCAAGGACGCGATGACCTTCTTCGCCAGGTCGCGCGCCAGGGCCACGGCGACCTCGCGGACCATCGGTTCGGTGACCGCGCCACCGCGCACCTCGCGTCCGCTCGGGTCGGCGAGCACGGTGTTGGCCATGCCCTCGCCGGTCACGCTCGCCTGCACGGCACCGCTCGAACTGTCGTACAGCGTCGCGCTGGCGGTCAGGCGGACGGTGCGCCGCGTCATCGCCTGGTCGACGCCGGGGAAGGTCGCGCGCTCCTCGCGGTCCTGGAAATCGTCGATGGTCGTCACGAGCAGCAGGCGCGAACCCTTGATCCGGCCGGGCTGCGCGGCCTCGGGATCGTTGGGATCCACGTTGCCGCTGCCGGTGAAGTCCTGCTCCTTCTGCAGCGCGTCCATGTCGTTGCGTGCCACAGCCTGGAAGCGACCGGTCGCCATGAACTCGGGGATGAGCTGCGCCGCGAACGAGCTCACGAGCCGGTTCAGCTCGACGGGCTGGCCGCGCTGGGCCGCACCATCGGTGGCGGCTGCAGCGACCTTCGGCTGCGCGATGGCGAGCGCGGGCTTGGCGGGCGCCTGCGCGGATGCACCGTGGACGGCGACGAGTGCCAAGACGGCACCGACGAACGCGGCAAGTCGATTCTTCATGGTGGGGTTCCCTGGACGGCGGACCTGCATCAACGACCGGATCGATCTCGTGGACGACGGACCTGCACGGACCGAGCCCCGGGCAACGCCCCGGGGCTCACGCCAGGCCGAGTCGACGGCGCTTCTCGTCCCACTCGGCCTGCTCGCGCTTGTTCTGCGTTGCCAGCGGCGCGCCGGTTCGCATGGACTCGATTTCGAGCCGGGTCAGGTGCATGGCCTCGAGCCGGTAATCCTCGAAGGCCTCGCAGGCCTGCGGCACGATCGGCTTGAGCATGTCGTACATGGCCCGCGCGTAGTCCTGGATCTCCTGCTGCGCGTGGGGGTCCATGCGCAGGCTCAGGAAGTGGAAGATGTTGTGCAGGTCGCACTTCCAGTACCACTCGGTGTACACGCTCACGGGCAGCGCGGTGCGCGCAAGCTCGCGCGCCACGCCCTTCTCGGTGAGCTGCAGGTACTCCTGGTAGTGCGCCTCGGCCTTCTCGAGCAGGTGCAGGAAGTCCTCCGCCGTGCCGGCATCGATCGGCTGGTCGCCGCCCTGGCGGTTGCTCGTGCTCTGCTTGCGCACCATCTCGGGGCTCGGCCGGTAGAAGCGGTCGGGCACGATCGAGTAGCGCGCGCTGTACTCGTTGACGTTCGCGGTGCGGTGGCGGATCCACTGGCGCGCGATGAAGATCGGCATCGCGATGTGGAACTTGAACTCGACCATCTCGAACGGGGTCGAGTGGCGGTGGCGCATCAGGTAGCGCACCAGCCCGCGATCCTCGCTCACCTGCTTGGTGCCCTGCCCGTAGCTCACGCGCGCGGCCTGCACGATCGCGAAGTCGCCGGTCTTGCCTTCGGGCACCATGCGCGGCATGCAGTCCACCAGGCTCACGAAGCCGTGGTCATGGACCTTGATGTCCCACCGGGAACTGCCGCCCATCACGTCCACCATGGGACCCTCGGGCGCAATGCGGGTGAATCGTTCTCCGGCCTCGATGTGCTGCGTCATGACCCCGGAAGTGTCGCAGAAATCACGGCGCCGTTGGCGCGGTTTTCCCAGCGAAATGGGCTTGATGGAAGGCCTCGATCCAGCCGTTGACCGCCTCGAGCGTGCCCAGTCCCGTGGCCTTGCCGCCAGCCGACAGCCGGGGCGCGCCGATCCCCTTGGGATCGAGGCTGAGGACGACCATCCAACGGTCGTCCCATGGCTCGAGGCCTTCCGGACAGGCCTGTGCGGGCGTGGTCGGCCAGCCCCCGGTGCCCGCCGGCAGCGACTCGCACGCCACCGCGGCGGTCGTGCCGAGTTCGGTGGGCCACTCGCCCGTCGCCGACGCCACGCACAGCATGCGCCATGCCGTGGTGCGCAGTTGCCGGTCCGCGATCACCGCGCGCTCGCGCACGCCCGCGGTCACGATGCCGCCCCAGACGAACGCGAACCCGCTGAGCAGCACGAACACGACGGCGAAGACGATCGCCAGCCGCCGGCCGCCCGTGGTGGTTGCCGGCTCCTCGATCGTCATGCCTTGCTCGTCGGTGCGGCGTAGATGCCGCCGGGCAGATCGGTCTTCGGATCGGCCTTCGGAGCGGCGATGCGCTTGCGGTGAGGGTCCGCCTCGGGAACCGCATCGAGCAGTTCCTTGGTGTAGTTCTCCTTGGGCGAGCGGATCACCTCGTCGCGCGTGCCCATCTCGACGATCTTCCCCTCGCGCATGACCGCGATGCGGTGGCAGATGTGGTGGATCACCGCCATGTCGTGGCTGATGAAGAGGTACGAGAGCCCGCGCTCGTCCTGCAGGTCCTTGAGCAGGTTCAGGATCTGGCTCTGGATGCTCACGTCGAGCGCACTGGTGGGCTCGTCGCACACGATCAGGTCGGGATCGAGCGCCAGGGCGCGTGCGATCCCGATGCGCTGGCGCTGGCCGCCGCTGAATTCGTGCGGGTAGCGGTCGGCCGCCTGCTTCCAGAGCCCGCAGCGCACGAGCAGCTCCTCGACCCGGTGGCGCAGCTGGTCACCGGTGGCCAGCCCGTGCACGAGCAGCGGTTCGCCGATGATGTTGCCCACGCGCATGCGCGGGTTCAGGCTTCCTCCCGGATCCTGGAAGATGATCTGGATGCGCCGGCGCAGCGCCCGCATGGGCTCCGGCGCGAGCGAGAAGATGTCCTGGCCGTCGAACCGGGCCGTCCCCCCCGTGGCCGGGATCAGGCGGATCAGCGCGCGCCCGGCCGTCGTCTTGCCGCAGCCGGACTCGCCCACCAGCCCGAGCGTCTCGCCCCGGTTCAGGGTGAAGCTGACGCCGTCGACCGCCTTCACGTGGCCCACCGTCCGCTGCAGCAGTCCGCGGCGGATCGGGAAGTGGACCTGCAGGTCCTTCACCTCGAGGATCGGTTCGGCCATGCGGGAAAGCCTATCGCCTCGGTGCCTGCACCGGGATCACCACGCCCTGGGGCCGTCCGTCCGGCAGCACCACGCTGAACTGCACTCGACGGAAGCTGCCGGGGAACGCGCGGGACAGGATGCGGTCGAGCCGTGCATAGAGGTCGGATTCCCCGAAGACCGCCTGGCCCTCGACGGCGATGATCACGCTGCCCTCGGGCAGTGCGGATTCGGCGGCGGATCCCGGCTCGATCGCCTCGACCAGGACCCCGCGACGATGGGGAACGCCGAGTGCGGCGCAGGCATCCTCGGTGGCGTTGGTCAGGTCGAGCACGCCGGCGCGCCGCAGTGCGGCCAGCAGCGCCTCCGCATCGGCTTCCGCAGGTCGACGACCGATCACGACGGTGACCTCGCGGACCATCGGTACGCCGTCCTGCCCGGGCGGCTCCCACAGGACCAGTCGGGCCGATGCTCCGGGACGCTGCGTGGCGATCAGGCTCGTGAGCGATTCGGTGTTCGAGACCGGCCGACCGTTGAACTCGAGGATCACGTCGCCCACGTCGAGTCCCGCGCGCTCGGCGGCCTCGCCGACGGCCACGTGGCTGACGACCAGTCCGTCCCGCTCGCACTGCTCGATCGCGGCCTTGAGGGGCGCCGGCACCTCGGTGCCCTGGTCGGCGCGGGCACCGCGCGCCTGCAGTTCCCGCAGCGGCGTGGTGACCACGCCCAGGTACCCCTGCTCGACGATGCCCCGCTCGAGCACCTGGCCCACGATGCTCTCGATGATCTCCATCGGGATCGCCAGACCGATGCCGCCGAACTGTCCCTGGCCGAGCGTGGCGCCGCGGCCGGTCGCGATCGCCGTGTTCATGCCGATGACGCGGCCGTAGACGTCGCAGAGCGGGCCACCCGAGTTGCCGGGATTGATCGCCGCATCGACCTGGATGAAGTTCTCGTAGTCGATCGACGAGAGCCCCGCCGTGCGCCCGATGCCGCTGACGATCCCCGCGCTCATCGAGAAGCGGAAGTCGAAGGGCGAGCCGAAGGCGAACACGAGCTCGCCCTGCAGCGGCGTGCGCTGGGATCGCTCCGCGGCGACCAGCCCTTCGCCGGCCGCCAGCAGCACCGCGATGTCCGTGCGCAGGTCGAGACCGACCACCTCGGCCTCGAGCACCGCACCGGTGCTCGTCTGCACCGTGACCCTGCCCGCGCCGTCGACGACGTGTGCGTTGGTCACCACGTGCCCCTCGGCGTCGAAGACCCAGCCGCTGCCCGAACGCTGGCCGCCGCGGCCATCGAGCACGCTCTCGACGAAGACCACGCTGGGCTCGACGACCTGCGCCAGCTCCCGCTGCGCCTCGCTGATCTCGGCCAGCACGTTGCGGCGGCCGAGCACCTGGCGCGACTGTTCCGCCTGGAGCGCCGCACGCTCATCCACGGTGCGCTGCGCGATCCGTGGCGTGGCCCAGAGCACCAGCACGCAGCTCGCCGCAACCACGGCCGCGGGCGCGAGCGAGGCGAACCGTGGCATCAACCGCCCCTCGACGCCAGCGCCCGGCGGAAGGCCTCGAGCTGCTCCGGCGGCATGGTGATCGGGTGCTCGCCGAGGTCGTTGGACTGCACGCGCGCGCACCAGGCACGCCCGGCCTGCACGAGGCCGTCGCCGAGCCTGCACGCCGGCGCCGCGAACGCAGGCTGCCAGTCGGTCATGCCCAGCAGGTCGTGCAGCACGACCACCTGGCCGTGGCACGCCGGGCCGGCGCCGCAGCCGATCACCGGCACGCCGGAACGCTCGACGATGGCCTGCGTCACCTCGGCCGGCGCGGCCTCGACCAGCAGCATCGATGCACCGGCATCGAGCATCGCCTGCGCATCGTCGAGCAGGGCCATCGCGCCCTCGGCGCTTCGCCCCGCGGCGTAGTAGCCACCGTGCTGCTTGGCCTGCTGCGGACGCGAGCCGATGTGCGCGACCACCGGGATCCCGGCACGGACCATGCGCGAGACGAGCGGTGCGAACGAGCGGTCGACCTCGAGCTTCACCAGGTCGGCCATGCCTTCGGTCAGGAAGCGCCCGGCGTTGCGGATCCCCTCGGCGTCATCGGCCTGGTAGCTCATGAAGGGCATGTCGCCCATGACGACCGTGTTGGG
>JBEGNG010000062.1:0-7790 GCA_041182645.1 Planctomycetota bacterium | reverse complement strand
GAGCCGGTGCGCATCCGACAGGAAGGCATCCAGTTCCGTCCGGGCACGCTCGTGGTGCAGACGGGCACGCCCGTGATCTTCCCCAACGAGGACCAGGTGCTGCATGCGGTCCGCTCGCAGAGTTCGGCGAAGAAGTTCAACGTCGGCCGGTTCATGAAGGGCGAGGAGCCGCCGCCGGTGGTGTTCGACAAGGCCGGCTTCGTCTTCCTGCTCTGCGAGGTGCACGAGCACATGCAGGGCAACCTGCTCGTGGTCGACACGCCGCACTTCTGCACGAGTGCCGCGGACGGGACCTTCGAGATCACGGGTATCCCTGCCGGCACGCACACCGTGACGATCTGGCGCGGCCGCAAGGATGAAGAGACGCGCCAGGTGACCATCGAACCCGGCGGGACGGCCGAGGTCGACTGGACCGAGTGACCCATGCGCTTCAGCCGACGCATCACGCTGAGCATCCTGGCGCTCGTGGCCGGGACGAGCATCGTCGGCGCCGGCATCGCGCGGGAACAGGTGCGCCGGGCCGAGGCTTCCGGCGTCGCCGCGGTCTTCGACCTCGAGGCCCGCGCGATCCGCGAGCGCCAGGCGCTCCGCCTCGAGGCGACGCGCCAGGCCATCGGACAGCTCGACACGAACTCGTTCCTGTTCGGTGCCCTGGTCGAGGAGGACTGGGCGGACCTGTACGCGAATGCGGAGTACGAGCTGCGTGCGCTGCGGGCGATCGAGGCCCACTTCCTGGATGCGAAGGGCCGCCCCGTGGCGCGGCCGGGAGCATCGCCGTCGGCGCTGGCGAAGGCGATCGATGCCAGCGCCCTCCCGGCCACCGATGAGCCACTCGACCAACCGCCGCGTGCGGTCTGCGTGTTCGAGGGAGGATCGCTCGTCGAGGCGCTTCGCCAACCTGTGCTCGACGTGACGACCGGTGAACCGGTCGGATGGATCGTGGCGGCGTGGCCCTGGACCTGGCCGGCACGGGGCGATGACGTGACGGCGAGCGAGACGCTCTACGCCGTGTCGGTCGGCGGCATGGTGGCGCTGCCGCCGGGGCAACCCCATGCCGACTGGCTCACCGAGGTGCTGCGCGACGCGCATGGGGACGGCACGGAACTCGACGCCCCCGGCGGCGAGCCCTTCCTGCTGCGGTCGTTCCCGATCGATGGTGCCCTGCGCGAGCCCGCACGGTTCATCGTGCTCCGCAGCCTGGCCGCGTCGCAACAGGCCGAGCGGCGCACGAATGCGTTCTTCCTCGGGACCGCGGTGCTTGCGATCGCGGCGGGCGCGGCGGTGAGCCAGTGGATGGGGCGCAGCCTGTCGCGGCCGGTGCAGCTGCTCGGCGACGCTGCCCGTTCGATCGGGCATGGCGACTACACGGTGCGCGTCGCCGTCTCGGGTGCCGATGAGTTCGAATCGCTCGGCTCGACCTTCAACGACATGGCCCAGGGCCTGGCCATGCGCGATCGCTACCGCAACGTGCTCGATGCCGTGGCGGACCCGGCGGTCGCCGAGGAGCTCGTCTCGGGCGAGCTCGACCTCAAGGGGCGCACCGTCGATGCCGGCATCCTCTTCTGCGACATCCGCGGATTCACGGCGACCACCGAATCGATGACCCCCGACGAGGTCATCACCATGCTCAACGGGCACATGAGCGCGATGTGCGACGTGATCTACCGGCACGGCGGCATGGTCGACAAGTTCGTCGGCGACCTGGTGATGGCCGTGTGGGGCGCACCCAAGTCGTCGCCGGACGATGCCCTGCGCATGGCACGCTGTGCCCTCGAGATGCAGGCCGAACGCGAGCGCCTGAACCGCGCCGGAGGCCGACCGATCCGCATCGGCATCGGCATCGCCTACGGGCCCGTGGTCGCAGGCTGCATGGGATCATCCAGCCGCGTGAACTACACGGTGCTCGGCGCGCGCGTGAACCTGGCCAGCCGGTTGTGCAGTGCCGCCAAGGCGGGCGAGGTCGTCGCCGACGATGCGGTGCGTACCCGGCTCGATGCCGGCATCTCGGCCACCGCGCTCGAGCCCTTCCCCGTGAAGGGCTTCAGCGAGCCCATCGTCGCCCACGTGCTGCGGACGGCCGGATGACCAAGGAGGACCCTCGATGCTGACCGCACTGCTCGCCTGCTCGATCGCCCAGTTGCCCGCGGACGATCCGTCGTGGTTCGACGCGCTGTCGCAGTCGATGCAGGACCTCGGCGATGCGCTCGTGGCCGGCGAACCGGATGGTTCGTGGACCGTCGGCATCGACCCGTGGATCGACCAGACCGGCTGGTTCTTCACGCAGCCGCCGCCGGGCTTCATCCAGGCCGACGGCCACGCGCTCTACGCACCGGTCATCAACCTCATGGGGACGGCGACGGCGGGCAAGGCGGTCGACTTCACGATCTACGCCATGGCCTCACGTGGCTTCGATCCGACCGAAGCGCCGATGGAGATGATCCTCAACGAGTACGTCATCAACGTCCGCCCGTTCGAGAACCAGCTGCTGACGCTGCGTGCTGGTGCCTTCGGCACGACCTTCGGCCAGTGGAACCGTCGATACCTCTCGTTCGAGAACCCGCTCATCGATGCGCCGTTGCCGTACGGGTGGATGACGAGCATCGGCGACGGAACGCAGTTGCCCGCGAATCCCGGCGCAGCCGTGCAGCTTGGCCGCAAGGACCGCGCCGACAACGTGCCGGACTGGAACCCGATCATCTGGGGTCCCGCCTACGCCAGCGGCTTCAGCGCCATGGGCACCTTCCCGGCATGGCAGGGTCCGCTCGTCGACTGGGCGGTCGAGGTGAAGAACGCCTCGCTGTCGTCCCGACCCGAGGAGTGGGCGTGGTGGGACAGGAACATGGAGAGCCCGACGGTCACCGGTCGCGTGGCCGTGCGGCCCGATGCGCGATGGACGATCGGCGGCAGCGTGAGCCAGGGCAGTTACCTCATCGCCGACCCGACCCTCCGACCGGGCACGTCGATCGGCGACCCCGGGCAGTACGACCAGACGACCTGGGGCATCGACATCAGCTACGCCCACCGCTGGGCCGAGATCTGGGCCGAGTTCATCTGGAACACCTTCGACCAGCCGGCCCTGGGCGACCTCACCAGCTTCAGCTGGTTCGTCGAAGGTCGCATCAACGTGGCCGTCGACACCTGGGTCTCGGCACGCTGGAACTCGCAGTTCTACGGCGACCTGGACGGCGAGAGCTGGGACAACGACGTGCAGCGCTTCGACATCGGCGGCGGCACGCGGCTGAACGAGTCGTTCACCTTCAAGCTGCAGTTCAGCCACGCGAACGAGTCAGGCAGCGTGGAGCAGGGTCAGTGGTACGGCGCCACGCAGCTCATCATGGAGTTCTGAGCGCTGCACCCGTGACCGGGCGGGCCGGATCCGAACCGGTTCAGTCGGCGCGCGCCATGGGCTTGGGCGCATCGGGCTGGTCGGGGGCGACGCCCAGGTACTGGAGCGCGCCTTCCATGATGTCGCGCGCCGCAGGACCCGCGACCGAACCGCCGAAGTGCTTGATCTTCCGGTCGGGGTCGTCGATGACCACGAGCACGACCAGCCGCGGCTGCTCGAACGGGGCGCCGACGATGAACGAACTGACGTAGCGATCGTCGTAGTAACCCTTCCCCTGTCCCTTGGGCTTGGGCAGCTGGGCGGTACCGGTCTTGCCGAACATGCGGTAGAGCGAACTCTTCGCACCGCGCGCGGTGCCCTCGGTGAGCACCCCCTCCATGGCCGAACGGGCCTCGAGTGCGATGCGCGGCGGGATGACCGGCAGCTGCATGGTCGACGGATCGTTCGTGCCCTGCGCCACGCGGACGTTGGGCAGCATGCCGTCCTCACGGCAGAAGACGCTGAAGGCGCGCACCATCTGGACGGCCGTGACGCCGATCTCGTGGCCCATCGACACCGAGGTCTGCGTGTACTTGCTCCATGCGCCCGGGCTGGTGACCAGGCCGCCGATCTCGCCGGGCACGCCGACCGACGTCGACGTGCCGAAACCGAAGGCACGCACGCAGTCCTGCATCTGGTCATGCGTGAGGCGTTCCGCCGAGATCGCCATGCCGGCGTTGAGGCTCTTGACGAGCACGGTGCGCCAATCGGCCCGGGCAACCGGGTGCACGTCGCGCACGGTGCGGCCGTAGGGCGTGACGTAGTGGCCGGGCGGCGTGGGGAGCCGGTCGGTCGGCTTGAAGATGCCGTGCTTGGTCGCCCAGGCCCAGACGAATTGCTTGAACGTCGACCCCGGCTCGTAGGGATCGGTGACGCACCGGTTGCGGCCGAGCGCGGCATCGCGGGCCCGGTTGGGATCGGTCGTGATCTCGTTCCATCCGCTGCGCGAACGAAGGATGTCGGCCATCGCCAGCACGTCACCGGTGTGCGGATCGAGCACCACGGCACGGCCGCCGCCGGCGTTCACGTCGCGCACGGCCTGGTCGAGCCGGCGTTCGACCATGTCCTGCACCACCAGGTCGATCGACAGGACGAGGTCCTTGCCGTCGCGACCGGGCTGGTACTTGCCTTCCTCGACGAAGAGCGTGTTGCGGTGGACGTCGCGCAGGTAGGTGAGGTGCCCCTTCGTCGCCGCGAGCGAACGCTCGTGCCTGAGTTCCATGCCGGAGAGCCCGGTCTGCTCGCCGCCGACCTTGCCGACGAGCAGGGCGGCGGTCTCGCCCTGCGGATAGTGCCGCACCAATCGCGGCTCGAGCCCGATCCCTTCGAGGTCGAGTTGCCGCACCTGCTCGACCTGCCAGGGCTCCAGCTGCTTCGACAGCACGACGTACCGATCGTCCGCGCGTTCGCGCAGCGTGCCGAGCACCGACAGCGGCTCGAAGCCGGCGGTCGATCCAAGCGCCGAAGCCAGGTCCCGGAACGGATCGCACTCGGCTTCGCTGTCGGGTTCGAGCGCCTTGGCCTTTTCGGCCGCCTGCCATCCGCGTTCCCAGATCATCGCGGGGTCGGCGTAGAGCCGGTAGCCCACGCTGCTCGTCGCGAGGATGCGTCCCTTGCGATCGAGGATGCGTCCACGCGCATTGAGTTCGGGACTCGTGCTCGTGCGTGAGCCCATGGCCGGCGCGAGCCGGCTGTCGGGCAAGGACTTCAGCTGGGCCACGCGGATCGCGACGGCGCCGAGCATGAGCACCGTCGCACCGAGCAGCCAGCGCGATGCACCCGTGATGCGGTCCGCTCCGGATCCCGGAGCGCGGTCGGTCCCCGACACGGGAGCGGAGCCTCCGTCGGTCGTGCCGTCGGAAGACTGGTGGTCGGTCGGGATCGTCATGGCGTCAGTTTCCGTTGGCAGCGCGGATGCGCCCGCCCTGCGCGCTGCGGGGCGTGTCCTTCTTCGCGATGGCCGACCGCTGCTGGGGTGGAGCCATGCCCGGCCCGGCCCTGAGGATCGGCTCCCACTCCTGGCCTCCGCGGGCGATCGTCTCGCGCAGTTCACCGGGCCGCGTCAGCGATGCCACCGATGCGCGGCGATCCCACAGCGCACGCTCCTTGCGGTCGAGCTCGCGCTTGACGAGCGACATGCGCTTGACGGTCTCGAACCGCTGCTGGCGCAGCGAGAGGACCGATGCGGCCATGACGGCCCACGCAAGGATGATCACCGCGAGCTTCGCGACCATGGATCACTCCGGGATCACGAGCGTCATGCCGGGCTTGAGCTGCTTCGGGTCGCGAAGCACCTTCGAGTTCGCGGCAAGGAGGTCCTGCCAGCGCTTCGTCGAACCGAGCTGGCTCTTGGCGATCGAACCGAGGTTGTCGCCGGGCTTCACGGTGTAGCGACGGCCGGCGGGCTGTTGCGCGTCGACGACCGAAGCAGGCTCGGGCAGCGAGGGCTGCACGGGCTCGGCCTTGGGCTGGCCGGTCAGCACCTCGATCGGCGGCAGCTCGATGCGCGTGCCGATCTTCATGGCGTTGGGCTTGCCGATCACGGCGCGGTTGTGCTCGTACACCTTCTGGGCGAGCGCCTTGCTGCCGTACTCGCGCTGGGCGATCGAGGCGAGCGTGTCGCCCTTGCCGATCACGTACGTCCGGATGGAGGAGCCGCCGGCCGCGGGCGTGCCTGGCTCGAGCGGCGTGGCGCCCTTCGCACCACGACCGATGTTGTCGAAGTCCTCGACGACCGAGTACTGACGGTTGGCGATCACGCCTTCGCGCACCGCACTGACCGGCTGGATGCTCGACGGCCCGGTCCGGGGCGCGGTGGGTTCGTTCGCCACGAGCATCGAGCTCGCGGGACGGTCGACGGCGGAGAAGTGGTCCGACAGGAGGATGCCCACGAAGAGCAGCAGCCCGAATCCAAGGACCAACGCCAACTTGTGTTCACGGTTCATCGCAGCATCCATGCCCTGAGGGCGCTCACGCTCCTGGCCTCCGCATCCTTGCGTCGGCCCCTGACTCCTGACCTGCACACCGACCCGGCTGCTGGGTCAACGGGCCAGCCTGATGGCCCGAAGCTTCGCCGACCGGGCCCGGGGATTCGCCGCCACCTCGGTGGCCGACGCTTCCACGGGCTTGCGGGTGATGGGCTCGGCCCACCCCGCATCGACCACCTGCGCGAAGGCGCGCTTGACGATCCGGTCCTCCAGGCTGTGGAAGGACATGATGGCCACGCGCGCACCCGCCGCCAGCCACGTGGGTGAACCCGAGGCGGCGGCATGCGCGGCGTCGCGCACGGCCGCCACGAGTCCTTCGAGCGCTCCCAGTTCGTCGTTGACGGCGATCCGGAGCGCCATGAAGGTCCGCGTGGCTGGGTGCAGCCGGCTCGACGAGGCACGGGCGCCGTAGGACTCCCGTACCAGGCTCGCCAACTGACCCGTGGTGGATATCGGCACACGGGCTCGAGTCTGTGCAATGTTCCTGGCGATGCGCCTGGCGAATGGATCCTCGCCGTAGTGGAAGATGATGTCGGCCAGTTCGCGCTCGTCGAGCCTCGCCACGAGCTGCGCTGCGGTCTCGCCCTTCGTTGGATCAAGCCGCATGTCCAGCGGGCCATCCTGGGAGAACGCAAGTCCCCGCGCTGGATCATCGACCTGCGTCGAGGCGAAGCCCAAGTCGGCCAGGAGCATGTCGAACGGGCCGGCTCCCGCCGGGACCATGATCGCCACCGAGCGGAAGTCGGCGTGCACCGCCGAGACGGGCATCGACGGCACGGCCTGCACGATGCGGTCCCGGGCGTAGGCGAGGTTCCCGGGATCGCGGTCGAAGAGCATGACCTTCCCCGTCGGTCCGACGCGCTCGGCCAACCGGGCCGCGTGCCCGCCCCTTCCCGCGGTCAGGTCGAGCGCGGATTCCCCGGCCGCAGGGGCGAGGATCCCGAGGATCTCCTCAAGCAGCACGGGACGATGGCCGTGGTGATCGTCGTGCGTCGAGCGCGACGAGGCGCTCATGCCTTGGCCGGATCGACGGGCTTGGCGGGCTCGGTCGCCGGCGATTCAGCCGCCGGATCGACGGTGGCCTCCGACCGGGGGGCCACCTGCCACCGTTCAAGGAGTGCCGCCTTCAAGGCCACGCAGATCAGGCCGGCGAAGAGCACGAAGGCGATGCTGTACACGACCAGCACGCGCGGACGCTCGAAGACCTGCAACGCCGCCAAGCCGACGCCCAACAGCGTGAAGGCCGCCGTGACGCCGTACAAGAGGATCACCGCCTTGCGGACCGACCCGGTCAGGCGCTTGGCCTGGTGGTGGATGTGGTTGGCATCGGCGGCCGACATGGGCAGGCCGGCCAGCTTGCGGCGGATGATCGCCAGCAAGGTGTCCATGATCGGCAGGGCAAAGATGATGAGCCCGGC
>JBEGNG010000061.1:0-7900 GCA_041182645.1 Planctomycetota bacterium | reverse complement strand
CAGGTAGGCGCCGCTCGACTGCGGGTTGAACTCGCGCTCGGCGCCGCGCCAGCCCGCGATGAGGAGCCCGATCCCGAGGAACAGGTTCAGGATCAGCATGATCACGGCGAACATCGTGTCGCGCGCCACGTCGGGGTCCCCGTCGGAGCCCAGCATGATCGCGCAGACGGCAGCGACTTCGATCGTGATGGCGGAGAGCGTGAGGACGACGGTCCCGAGCGGCTCACCGAGGTGTTCCGCCACATGGTCGGCGTGGCCCATGGCACGGAAGGCGGCCGCAGTGATGGCCACGACGAGCCACGCGCTCCAGGCGATGCCCGCGGCCCCGGCAGGATCGCCGCCCGGGGACCAGTGGGCAAGGACCGCGGCTCCGGTGAGCAGACCCAGCACGATGGGGAGTTCGCGGACGAGGCTGCGGAGGCGATGGCCGGTCGGCGCGGTGGCGTTCGACATGACCCGACTGTACCCGCGGCCCCCCTTCGATCGCTGTACAGTCCCTGCTCCCCCCGGAGTCGCCATGACCGCCATCCTCGGACTCAACTTCAACCACGCCGATGCCTCGGCGTGCCTCGTGATCGACGGGAAGCTCGTGGCTGCAGTCGCCGAGGAGCGACTCGGCCAGCGGGTCAAGCACGATCCCCGATTCCCCGGCACGGCGATCCCGCGCGTGCTCCAGATGGGCGGCGTCTCGCTGCGCGACATCGACGTCGTCGCGCACTCGCGCGACACCTCCGCGAACCGTTGGGGCAAGTACCGCTACGTCGCGATGAACCCCCTCCGCGCCTTCGGTGCCGTCAGGCACCACCTGCAGCGGCGGGGCACCGAGGCGGGCGTGCTGCAGATGGTGGCGGAGTGCTGCGGCGGCGACCCGACGGCCTTCCGTGCGCGGCTCGTCAACGTCGAGCACCACCTGAGCCACGTGGCCAGCGCCTACTACTGCTCCCCGTTCGACGGCCTGACCGCCGGCATGTCGTACGACGGCTCGGGTGACTTCGCCAGCTTCATGGCCTGCCGCTGCGAGGGAACGCGCATCGAGGTGCTCGACCGCGTGCTCCTGCCCGACAGCCTCGGCTTCTTCTACACGGCGCTCTGCCAGTTCATCGGGTTCGATGAGTTCGGCGAGGAGTACAAGGTCATGGGCCTGGCGCCCTACGGCAACGACGAGTTCGCGCCGCAGATGAAGCAGCTCCTGCGGATCCACGAGGACGGCTGGTTCAGCCTGGATCGTGCCTCCTTCGGCATGCACGGCGAGGTCGCGAGCGGCGTCCTCGACGAGCGCGGGAGGATCGCCATGGGTCGGATGTTCGGCGAGGGCCTGGTGGCCATGCTCGGCCAGCCCCGGCGCCGGACCGACGAGATGACCCAGCGGGCCAAGGACATCGCGCGTTCGTGCCAGGTGCGCTTCGAGGAAGCCGCGATGCACTGCGCCAAGCGCCTGCACCGGCTCGTGCCGACGGATCGGATCGCCTATGCCGGCGGCTGTGCCCTCAACGGCGTGGCGAACGCCAGGCTCCTCCGCGAGACGCCGTTCAAGCACGCGTACCTGCAGGCCGCCTCGGCCGACGACGGGCTCTGCGTCGGCGCAGCCATGTGGGCCTGGCACAACGTGCTCGGCGGCAAGGAACGCTTCCACATGCACCATGCGTACTGGGGCCCCGAGTACGGCGCCGAGGAGATCCGCCGATCGGCCGAGTCGTGCCCGATGCCGCAGTTGGTGGTCAGCCGCGAGCGCCTGCCGCGGTTCACGGCACGCCTGCTCCGCGCGGGCCTGGTCACCGGCTGGTACCAGGGGCGTTCGGAGTGGGGGCCGCGCGCGCTGGGCAACCGCTCGATCCTCGCCGATCCGACCCAGCCCCAGATGAAGGAACTGATCAACGCCAAGATCAAGCGCCGCGAGATGTTCCGCCCGTTCGCGCCCACCGTCACGCGCCGCGCCGTCTCGACCTACTTCGAGCAGGACGTCTTCAGCCCCTTCATGATGCACGTCGTGAAGATCCGCCCCGAGTTCCGCGATCGCCTGCCGTCCGTGACCCACGTGGACGGCACCGGCCGCCTGCAGAGCATCGAGCGCGAGACCAACCAGCTCTACCACGACCTCATCGAGGAGCTCGGCCAGCTCTCGGGGATCCCGATCGTGCTCAACACGAGCTTCAACGAGAACGAGCCGGTCGTGGACACCCCCGACCAGGCACTGGCGTGCTTCACCCGCACCGGGCTCGATGCCCTGGTGCTCGGGACGCACGTGATCGTGAAGCCCGAGCACGAGGCCCGGCTCCGGGAAGCGGACGAACAGAGCCGCTGAGGCGGTCCGAACCCGCCCTCAGCACGGGCCCCAGATCCCGAGCATGATGCCCAGGTCGGCGCCGTCGGTCGTGCCGCTGCCGTCGAGGTCGCCCGCGGACGAACCCCAACCGCCCAGCAGGATGCCAAGGTCGCTGCCGTCGACGAGCCCGTCGGCGTTGAGGTCGGCCGCACAGGCGCTCTGGCAGGTGATCGTGAGCACGCCGGAGCCGCCCGTACCGGCCACGGACCCGCCGACGCGGATCAGCCAGCTGCTGCCGGCCGTCACGCTCAACGAGACCCGACCGCCGTTCCCGGTGCACCCTGCCGTGGTGTCGTCGCAGCCGGCCGGCACGGTCGTCGAGGTCGGGCACGTGGAGCCCGTGTAGACCGCGACGCGCGAGTCGAAGGTCGCCGAGCCGCAGGTCTCGACCGTCAGCGTGCCGCTGCAGGTCGCGGTGTGGCGGAACCACACGTCCTTCGCGCAGACCGTTCCGGCGCCGTCGTTGCACGCGGCGGGCAGCGCGCCGATCGAATCGGTGGCCGGAGCCGTGGTGAATGCCGTGGCTCCACCGGCGACCTCGGTCGCCCCGGCGCAGGCATCGTTCGACGGCGGGCCCAGCACGCGGACGCTGTCGACGTACCAGTTGTCCGCGCTGTCGTTGCCGTTGACCCGGAAACGGAGCCGGAACAGGTTGTGGCGCGCATCGGCGGGGAGGATGTGCTCGTGGAAGGTGAAGCCCGTCACCGCGACGCCATCGGAGGTCACGGTGTTCAGCACGACCCAGTCGAGCGCACTGTTGAGGTACTCCACGAACAGTTGCTCCCCGGCCTCGACCCCCAGCCGCGAGGTCCAGTAGCTGGCGCTCGCCGCGGCGAGGCCGCCGAGCTGGATGGTGTTGGTCCGGCACTCGTCGTCGTCGTAGTCACCCGTACCGACGGAGCCGAGGTTCATGGAGTTGGGGGCGGTCGGCTCGTTCAGCGCGGTCGACGAGACGAGCACGCCGTCGTTGTAGGTCCAGCGCGTGGTGGCCAGTGCGGTACCCAGGTCGAAGTCGTCGATGAAGGGCGGAGTCGAGGCGAGCGGCCTCGTGAAGTCGCAGCCGACGGCGTTGACGTAGTTGGTCGTTTCCGTGATGGCGCGGGAGTCCAACTTCAGGTTGCTGCCGCTGAGTCCGCCGCAGGCTCCGTTGGCCGAGCACATGATGTGGCACGCGTCGTTGCCGTCGGCGTCGCAGTGGGTGCAGTTCCAGTTGTGGCCCAGCTCGTGGGCCGACAGCGACACGCGGAAGGTGAGCGTGGTCGTGTAGCGGCTCTCGACGACGCCGTAGCCCACGCCGGATGCCGCCTGGCAGACGACGCCCAGGTAGGCCAGGCCGATGGTGCCGCCCGAGAAGTTGTAGCCGCTGAACATGTGGCCGATGTCGCGGAATGCGCCGTTCAGCGGCGTGGAGCCCCAGAGTGCATCGAACTCGTTCAGGCGGGCATCGATGGTGGTGCCGGCGTACGGATCGGCGGCGGCCGAACGGATGATCATCGTGCTGATCTCGTGCACGATGTTGACGTCCCGGTCATAGATCGTGTTGACGTTGGCGATGATGTTCTCGATGTCGTTGACCGTGTTCGCGACCGAGCTGCCGTTCTTCTGGAAGAACTCGTAGTCGGTCTCGCAGGCGATCTCGACCTGCTGCGGCGTGGTGCCGGCGAGCGAACCCCCGTCGCCCGACGCGGGCGAGGCGCGGTAGAGCTCCGTGTCGAAGCCCGGGCGGCCGAGTGCGCAGCCTGCCTCGTCGACCGCGACGTCGGAGGCCGCGTAGGTGGCGTGCACGCCGGAGTCCGGCAGCTCCGCACAGAGCTCATGCAGCGGCTGGACGCCGAAGGTCGAGCCGTCCTCGAGCGTGACGATGCCGCTGAAGCCGGTGGGGAGCAGTGATCCGGTGACGGACGTGCCGGGTCGCCCGGCGAGCGTGCCGCGGTAGGTCCGGATGGCGGGGGCGTCGACCTCACGCAGGGAACGGCCGTCGTCGACCAGCACCCTGAAGCGATCACCGCGGACCGAGTGCTTGGTCAGGTCGAGCGTGGCGAGCTGGGCGCCCAGGGGCACGTCGAACGAGAAGGTGGCAGGCAACCCCTCGGGCAGCAGCGGTTCGCACGGGGTGAAGTGCGCGATGCGTTCGAGGCCGCAGTCCTGCGTGGGCGGGACCACGCCGCCGGCGTCGGAGGCGGCAGAGGGCAGCGTCGCTGCGAGGGCAAGCATGGCGACGGCACAGCGCGCCGTGGGCGCAGCGAGTCGGCGGTTCATCATGGCGAAAAGGTAGGGATGGATCCGCCCCGCGCCACCCGAAAGGGGGGATTCGCGCCAAAAAGCACGAATCAATCAGGGGTTCAGCGGCTGCATCTGTGCGTCGTTGGTGATGCCCGCGTCGGCATTCATGTCGTCGTCCTGCTCGGAGATCGCATTCAGGCGTTCCTGCTCGGCCGCGCGCTCCGCATCGGTGCCGAACACGCGGTCTGCCGAATCCTGGTCGCTGTCGCAGGCGATGAGCATGGCGGACGCGAGGAGGATGCAGGCGATCGGCTTCATGCTGGCATCCTATCGCTCAGGGGGCGGCGATCGGCGTCGCCGCGGTCGGCCCGAACATGATCCACGACATGGCAGCCCGGTCGTCGGACGTGATGCCCGGTCGCCACAGCATCCTCGAGAGTCGCTGCTGTTCCGCCTTCGCGGCCTGCTCCAGGCGATCGTGGTCGCGGCGCTCCGCAGGCGTGGCGGTACCCGACGCCAGCCGCTCCCCGAACGGCAGCAGCGCCCGTCGAAGCAGGTGGTAGCGGCCGCACGCCGAGCGGAAGGCATCGAAGCGGGGCTCCTGCGCCCGCTGCTTGAAGGGTTCGCTGCCGGTCGGTGTCTGGGTCACGGGGGCTTGACCGAGCGACAGGTCGCTCGCCACCGCCGCGACGAGCCGCTCGGTTGCCTGGTCAGCCTCGGCGATGCTCGCCGGATCCGATGCGGCGTCGCCGGTCAGGAGCGGCGCGTTCCAGCCATCCGGCCGGTCGCCGGTGGGTGGGTCAAGCGCCGGTGCCCCGTCGGTGGGCGCGCCGGGTGCGGCTGGTTCGCTTCCGTTCCCGGCCGCGATGCCCGGTTCGGCGGGGGATGACCGTGCTGCGCGCTCGAGGAATCCCGGAGGCAAGCCGCGCTCATCGGAGCAGGCGGCAAGGATCGCGACGATGGCAACTCCGGCGGTCCGCATGCGTGCCTCAGTTCAAGCCCGGGGCGAGGTGGCGCCGGACCCAGTCGTAGTCGGGGCCCGGGAAGGAGATGTTGTTCTGCGGCAGCGTCATGACGGCGTCGACCTCCACCTGGCGCGCTGCATGTTGGTAGGCCAGCGTCGAGCCGTCCGCGAACGACATCGTCCAGTGCCCCACGTACCACGGCGCGATCTTGTCGATCCAGACGCCGCTGCCGGACATGTCGACGCCGAAGCCGTTGATGTTGTAGCCACGATGGTCGTACTCGCAGCAGGTCACGATCGTCTCCGGTGGCTTGAGCAACTTCGTCAGCGTGCTCGGTTGCCAGGTCGGTGGCCCGCCCATGAGTGGCCCCTCGCCGGTCGAGATGAACGAGTTGAAGGAGTACGTCCGCAGGCGCTGGGCTTCGCTGAACGGGTCGAACGGGCTCTTGTAGACGAGCTTGTTCCCGACCTGCGGCCACATGCGACCCTTGGTCAGGGCAAGCTCGGTCTCGTTGCCCGCGGGCGTCAGGTTCGACTGCCCCTGCACCCAGTCCCAGGTGAACCGTCCGGTATCGACCCCCATGAAGCGGCTCTTCTGCTCCGTGAAGTACGTGGTGAAGCCGATGTTGAGCTGGCGGTGGTTGTTCAGGTCCTTGGCGCCCATCCCGGCCAGTCGAACGGCCTGGAATGCTGGCAGCAGGAGGGCGATGAGCACCGCAAGGATGGCCACGACCACGAGGAGTTCGGTCAGGGAGAACGCCCCAACGACCCCCGCCCAGAGCGATCGGCCGCCGGGATTCGGTCGAGGAAGCCGGGTCATCGCCTTTGGAGGCTAACACCGGTGCTGCTGCCCAACGAGATATGGAGTCCTATAATCCAAAATTCGGGTTGTCGCCGACGGGCGTCGGACCAACGTTGTGCCGGTTCACTGCCCAAGCCGGGCGGCTCTCGGCGAATCCCGGAAACTTCTGCCGGGTCGGTTGACACGTTGTGCCCTTGCTTCACGTTGTCTGTGATGGCCCGGGCGTGCCTTGGCCATGCTTTGTCCCTCCCTTTCCCTCATCCCAACAGTTCAGGAGTTTCAGAATGAACACTCGCGTCATGTGCGCGGTGATGGCTTCGGCGGTTGCCGGCCTGGGTCTTGCCCAGGCGCTGGCCAACCCCGGCTTCACCGGTTCCTACTACGGCGATGCGACCAACGACATCGGCAGCGGCCTCGCCAACGGCGGCGGCACGCTCGACCTGGTCGGCATGGAAGTCTCGAACACCGCCACCGACATCGTCTTCAAGCTGACGGTCAACGGCAGCTTCAGCAACGTCGACTGGGGCAAGTTCATGGTCGGCATCGCGACCAACAATGGCAGCGGCACCAGCACCGGCAACGGCTGGGGTCGCCCGATCAACATGTCCGCCAACGGCGGCATGACCCACTGGATCGGCTCGTGGGTCGATGGCGGCGGCGGTTCGCAGCTGTGGACGCACGGGAGTGGCTCGTGGTCGGGCCCGGCCGGGATGGGTTACTCGTTCAGCGGCAGCGACATCACCTGGACGGTGAGCATGGCTGCCCTGGGCCTGAACGTCGGTGACAGCTTCACCTTCGACGCCTACTCGTCGGGTGGCGGCGGTGGCGACGGCGCCATCGATGCGCTCTCCAGCAGCTCGCCCAGCGTGGCGAACTGGGGCGACACCTTCACGACCACCAGCGGCTTCAGCTACACCATCGTGCCGGCCCCCGGCGCGCTGGCCCTGTTGGCCGTGGCTGGCCTCGGTCGCCGCGCCCGCAAGTGATCGACTGACGCGTCGCCCGGCGACGCATGCCTGACCTGAACACCCCCGCACGGACCTCGGTTCGTGCGGGGGTTATCTTTTCCGCGTTGCCCACCACGATCCTCGGCATCTCTGCGTTCTTCCACGACAGTGCCGCTGCGCTCGTGCAGGACGGCGTGATCGTGGCGGCGAGCGAGGAGGAGCGCTTCTCGCGGATCAAGCAGGACGACCGGTTCCCGACCCAGGCGGCTGCCTGGTGCCTGCGGCATGCGGGGATCGAGCCGCGGCAACTCGACGCGGTCGTCTTCTATGAGAAGCCGCTGGTCAAGTTCGGCCGGATCCTCGAGACGGCCCTCGCCACGGCACCCTTCGGCTTCCCCCAGTTCGTGCGCGCCATGCCGGCCTGGCTGCAGCGCAAGCTCCACATCCCGCGAGAGATCGACCGTGGGCTCGGCGGTGGCTACGACGGACCGATCGCCTTCACCACGCACCACGAATCGCATGCGGCAAGCGCGTTCTTCCCAAGCCCGTTCGACGAGGCGGCGATCCTGACGCTCGACGGCGTCGGGGAGTGGTCCACGGCGACGTGGGGGATCGGGCGCGGCAACATGCTCGACCTGCGC
>JBEGNG010000060.1:0-9873 GCA_041182645.1 Planctomycetota bacterium | reverse complement strand
CATCGAGCTGGTCGAGTCCATCGACCTCGACCTCGATGAACGAGGCCTCGGCGGCGCGCGCATCGGGTGCCAGGCGCGCGATGAGCACGGCTATGCCCGCGGGATCGAGCCCCGCCAGGTGGTTGTCCTTGACGAGCACCGCATCGTGCAGGCCCATGCGGTGCGGCGTGCCGCCGCCGCAGGCGACCGCGAACTTCTGCAGCCGTCGCAGGCCCGGCAGCGTCTTGCGCGTGTCGCAGATGCACGCACCCGTGCCGGCGACGGCGTCGACGAAGCGGCGCGTGATCGTGGCCGTGCCGCAGAGGACGCCGAGCAGGTTGAGCAGCGTGCGCTCACCGGCGAGCACCGCCGCCGCCGGGCCCTCGAGCTGCCCGACCACCGCGCCCGCGGCAAGCGACGATCCATCGGTGAGCACCGGTTCCCACGCCGCACCAACGGCCTCGGCCACGATGCCGGCCGTGCGCACCCCCGCGAGCACGCCGGGCTCGCGCGCGACCACCGCCGCACGCATCCGCTGCGCGACCGCGCCGCGCGCACGCAGGACGAGGCTGCTCGTGAGATCGCCGCGTTCGCCCAGGTCCTCGGCCAGCGATGCCTGCACGACCCGCCGCGCCTCGCGCTCGCAGGCCTCGGTCCACACGGGTGCGGTCACGCCACACGCTCCCGCATGCACGATGCAGTCCACGCAGGCGCCGTCACGCCATGAGCTCCCGCATGCGCGCCGCGAGCACCGCGGCTTCACCGTGGTCGAGCTGCCCGGCACGCCAGCCGATGCCCAGTCCGCGGCCATCCTCGAACCGCGGGATCAGGTGCATGTGCACGTGCGGCACGGCCTGGTGCGCGAGCGCCCCGTTGTTCTGCAGCAGGTTGTAGGCCGTGGCCCCGGTCGCGGCGAGCATGGCGCGCGCGACCCGGGGCAGTGCAGCCCCGAGCGCCGCGGCGTGGGCATCATCGAGTTCGTGCAGGAACTCGACCTCCTGCCTGGGCACCAGGAGCACATGCCCCGGCGCCAGCGGCGCGATGTCGAGGAACGCGACGACGTGCGCATCCTCGTGCACGCGGTGGCTGGGGATCTCGCCGCGCATGATGCGGGTGAAGATGCTGGCCATGGCTGCTCCTCTCCGGAAGGCTCAGGGGAAGAAGCCGCGCAGGTCGTAGACGCGGCCGAGGTGATCGAGCGCCGCGCAGTACGCGGCGGTGCGCCAGTCGCACTCGTAGCGCATGCGGGCCAGCTTGACGCGGCGTGCCGCGAGCGACACGGTCAGCTGCAGCCGCTCGTCGAACTCCGTCGGCGTGATGCTCGTGTACGCGCGGTTCTGCACCCACTCGATGTAGCTGCCGACGACCGCGCCCGAATTGCAGAGCACGCTCGGGATCGCATCGATGGCGCGGCGCGCCAGGATGTCGTCCGCCTCGGGCGTCCAGGGCAGGTTGGCGGCCTCGGCGATGAGCGTGGGCGCGACCCACTCCGCGCGCTGGGCATCGAGCGTGCGCTCGCCGGCGGCGAGCACGAGCAGGTCGGCGGGCGTGCGGTAGAAGGGTTCCTCGCCCACCAGGTTCGCCCCCGCGAAGCCGCCGGCACCGCCCGACGCCGCGAGATGGCGCCAGAGGGCGACCGGGTCGATGCCCTCGGGATTCACCAGTGCGCCGTTGCGGATGTGCACGCCCACGAGCACCGCTCCGCGCGACTGCATGAAGCGGGCGATCTGGCTGCCCACGCGTCCGTAGCCGGAGAGCGTGTAGCGCAGCCCGTCGAGGCCGTGGCCGAAGTCGGGGAGCATCTCCTCGAGCACCGCGATGAACCCGCGGCCGATCGCCGTGTCGCGGCCTGCATACCCGCCGATCTCGGGCGGCTTGCCGGTGACGCACGCGGTCATCAGCTGACGCGTCGACTCGGGCGAGGTCTGCGCGATCGTGTCGACGAACCAGGCCATGGTCTGGCTGTCGGCGCCGACTTCGGGGCCGGGCACATCGAGGTCCGGCCCGATCTGGTGGCTGATCGAACTCGCGAAGCGGCGCACCACGCGCTGCAGCTCGTCGCGGCTCAGCAGGCGCGGGTCGCACGCCACGCCGCCCGCCGCGCCGCCGAAGGGCAGCCGCAGCAGGCTGCACTTGAGCGTCATGAGCATGGCGAGGCCCTTGAGGTCCTCGGCGTTCACGTGCGGGTGGAACCGCAGCCCGCCCTTGAAGGGTCCGAGCGCGTTGTTGTGCTGGATGCGGTAGCCGGTGAAGAGCTGGTACGAGCCGTCGTCCATCAGCACCGGGAAGTGCGTGGTGATCTCGCTCTTGGGCTGCGCCATGACGATGCGCTGGTCATCCGGCAGGCCGGTGAGCTGCGCGGCCTGGAGCATGCGGGGCAGCATCTGGTGGTAGAGCGAGCCGTCGGTCGGCGTGATGCCCAGGCGCTCCATGATGCGTGCGGTGGTGTCCATGCTGCTCGGGCTGTTCACGGCTGCTCCTTGGTGAATCGCACGGTGCCCCACTGCTGGGGCACGTGCATGTTGATCTCCCACTGCGGGGTCCAGGTCCAGTTGTCCTCGGGCCGGCCGGGCACCTTGGCGTAGGCGCCGTCCTTGACCTCGAGCGTCCACTCGACGCGGCTGAAGTTGATGCGCCAGGCATCGCCGGCCCGCGGCGGCAGCGCGACGGCCTGGTGCTTCGCGCCCGAGCCGGGTGCGCCCATCGGCTGCAGGCATGACCACGGAATCGCGAGTTCGATCGACCAGCCGTCGTCGCGGTCACGCGGATCGTTCGGCGTCCCGCGCAGGTCGATCCCCTGCCGCATGCCGGTCGCATTCCACGAGTGATCGGCAGGCCCACCCGCCCGGTACGGCGTGTGCAGGTAGAGGTCGAAGACCGTGCCGAGGGCGTTGACCTCGATCTCGTAGTACTCGCGCGTGTCGCCGTCGGGATCGATGAAGACCTCGATGTCGTGGTCGCGGAAGACGATCTCGTCGTGCCGCGTGAGCGTGGCCCAGAGGTCGGGCTCCTGCATGTCGGCGAGCACGTACAGGAACGACGCGTCCCAGCACATCTTCATGCGCGTCCGGAAGCGCGGTGCGGGCCTGGCGGGCCCCTCGATGTCGACGAAGTCGGTCGACCACGGCGCGGCGGCCCACGCGGGATCGGCATCGAAGCGGCCGTCGAGCGACGGCGGCACCCGGACGAACGGCGCGTCGTACGCCAGCGGCGCGTGGACGACGGCCTGCGTCGGGACCGGCGCGGGCGCGACGTACGGACCACCCGTGGTGCAGGCACCAAGGAGCACCGCGAGCGCCGCAGCCGTGGCCGCTCGGCTCATGCCAGCGCGGCCTGCGCCGCGGCCAGCCGCGCCACCGGGACGCGGAACGGCGAGCAGCTCACGTAGTCGAGCCCGCAGGAACCGAAGAACGAGATGCTCGCCGGATCGCCGCCGTGCTCGCCGCAGACGCCGAGCTTGAGCTTCTCGCGCGCCTGGCGGCCCTTCTGGCAGGCCATGCGCACGAGCTGACCCACGCCGTCCTGGTCGATCGACTGGAACGGATCCTTGTCGAGCAGGCCCTTGTCGAGGTAGCCGGGCAGGAACGAACCGATGTCGTCGCGGCTGAAGCCGAAGGTCATCTGCGTCAGGTCGTTGGTGCCGAAGCTGAAGAACTCGGCGGACTCGGCGATCTCGTCGGCGGTCACGGCCGCGCGCGGGATCTCGATCATGGTGCCGATCGGGATCTTCGGCGCCTTGACGCCGCGCTCGGTGCAGACCTCGGCGATGGTGCGCGCGGTCAGCTCGCGCAGGATGGCCAGTTCACGGCGGGTCCCGACGAGCGGGATCATGATCTCGGGCTGGGCATCGATGCCCTGCCCGATGCAGTGCAGCGCGGCCTCGACGATCGCGCGCACCTGCATGACGAGGATCTCGGGGTAGGTCACCGCGAGGCGGCAGCCGCGGTGGCCGAGCATGGGGTTGTGCTCGTGGAGCTGCGCCACGCGGCGCTTGACCTCGGCGACGGGCACGCCCGCCTCACGGGCGAGCTCCTCCTGCTGCGCATGCTCGTGCGGCACGAACTCGTGCAGCGGCGGGTCGAGCAGGCGCACCGTCACGGGCAGGCCGTCCATCGCCGTGAAGATGCCGATGAAGTCCTCGCGCTGGAAGGGCAGCAGCTTGGCCAGCGCCGACTCGCGCTGGGCGCGGTCGGAGGCCAGGATCATCTGGCGCACGGCCTTGATGCGGTCACCCTCGAAGAACATGTGCTCGGTGCGGCAGAGGCCGATGCCCACGGCGCCGAAGTCACGCGCGCGGCGTGCGTCGGCCGGCGTGTCGGCGTTCGTGCGCACCTTCATGCGCGCGTGGCGGTCGGCCCACTGCATGAGCGTGGCGAAGTCGCCGCCGAGCGATTCGGGCACCGTGCGCGGCACGCTGCCGAGCATGACCTCGCCGGTGGTGCCGTCGATCGAGAGCACGTCCTGGCGGCCGAAGGTGCGGCCGGCAACGGTCAGCGTCCCGGCCTCGGTGTCGATCGAGAGCTCGCCCGCGCCGACGACGCAGCACTTGCCCCAGCCGACCGCGACGACCGCGGCGTGGCTCGTCTTGCCCCCGGTGCTCGTCAGGATGCCGACGGCCTTGTGCATGCCTTCGACGTCCTCGGGGCTCGTTTCCTTGCGCACGAGCAGCACGTGCTCGCCCGCATGGGCGCGCTCGACGGCCTCGGCGGCGGTGAAGGCGAGCTTGCCGGTGGCTGCGCCCGGGCTGGCGCCGATGCCCTTGGTGAGCACGGTGACGCCGGCCTTGTCCTTCGCCTGGAAGCTCGGCAGCAGCAGCTGCGTCAGGTCACCTGCGGGGATGCGCCGGAGCGCGGTCTTCTCGTCGATGAGCCTCTCCTTCACCATCTCCACCGCCACGCGCACGGCGGCCGTGCCGGTGCGCTTGCCGTTGCGGGTCTGGAGCATGAAGAGCTTGCCCTTCTCGACCGTGAACTCGATGTCCTGCATGTCCTTGTAGTGCTTCTCGAGCGTCGAGCGCACCTTCAGGAGCTGCTTGTAGACCGCGGGCATCCAGTCGTCCATCTCGCTGATCGGGCGCGGCGTGCGGATGCCGGCGACCACGTCCTCGCCCTGCGCGTTCACCAGGAACTCGCCGTAGAAGACGTTCTCGCCGGTCGACGGGTCGCGCGTGAAGGCCACGCCCGTGCCCGAGTCGTCGCCCATGTTGCCGTAGGCCATCGCCTGCACGTTGACCGCGGTGCCGTTGAGGCCCTTGATGCCGTTGATGTTCCGGTACGAGATCGCGCGGTCGCCGTTCCAGCTCTTGAAGACGGCCTCGATCGAGAGCTCGAGCTGCTTCATCGGGTCCTGCGGGAACTCCTCGCCCACGTGCTCGCGGTAGACGCGCTTGTAGGCGAAGCAGAGCTCCTCGAGGCCGACCGTCGGCACGTCGGTGTCGCTCGCCGCGCCGTACTTCGTCTTCACCGCGTCGAACTCCTGCTCGAAGTGGTGGTGGTCGACGCCCATGACGACGTCGCCGAACATGTTGATGAGGCGACGGAAGGCATCGAAGGCGAAGCGGCGGTTGCCGGTCGCCTCGGCCAGGCCGAGGACGACGAGGTCGTTCAGGCCCAGGTTGAGCACCGTGTCCATCATGCCCGGCATGCTGACGGCGGCGCCCGAGCGCACGCTCACGAGCAGCGGGTTGCGCATGTCGCCGAGCTTCTTGCCGAGCTCCTTCTCGAGCGTGGCGATGTGGCTGCGGACCTCGTCCATCAGGCCCTTGGGCAGGCGGCGACCCTCGGTGTAGTAGCGGGCGCAGGTGTCGGTGGTGATCGTGAAGCCGGGCGGCACCGGCAGGCCGATCGAGGTCATGTCGGCGAGGTTGGCGCCCTTGCCGCCGAGCAGCAGCTTCTGCTCGGCCTTGCCCTCGCACGCGGTGCGGCCGAAGTAGAAGACCATCTTGCCGGCCTTGGCCGACGGCTTGGCCATCGCCCGCGCGCCCTTGGACGATGCGGCCGACTTCGCCGGCTTGGAGGCCTTGGAGGCCTTCGACGGCTTCGCAGGCTTGGAGGCCTTCGCGGACTTGGTCGCCTTGGCGGACTTGGTGGTCGAGGATCGCTTGGCGGGACGGCGCATGGTGCTCGGGGGCATGGTGTGGAGGCCTCTCTGGGTGGTTCGTTTCGGATGCGCCTGGACGCGTCGGCCCTGCATGGAGGTCCGGGCCCGGGCGGGTCGTTGAGTGTAGCGATTCGGGCTGCCGGGATCGCTAGGATCGTGCGATGGCCGTGGCCCTGTCACCCAGCCTCGATGAGCCGCTGCTGCGGGCATTCGGCTGTGGCGCGGGCATCCCGATCGCCGTCCTGAGCAGCGGCGGCGGTGGGCCCCATGCCCGGCGGAGCATGCTGGTCGAGGTCTCGGAGACGATCCACGCCGCGGACGGACGGGGACGCGACCTGCTCGACCGCCTCGACGCACCGACGCCGGAGGGCGCGGGCGGATGGATCGCGAGCCTCTCCTACGGACTCGGCGCGACCATCGAGCCGGCGGCGCGAAGCCGAGCCCGCCCCGCCTCGGCGTTCGGCGACGGCACGATCCTGCGCGCGGCCCGGGTCCACCGCTTCGACCATGAGGAGCGCTCGTGGACCACCACGGGGCTCCCACCCGCAGCGGCCATCCCCGACGCCGTGCCCGGCACGCTCGGGCCCGAGACCGATGATGCGTCCTTCATGGACGCCGTCGTCCGCACGCGCGAGTTCATCCGTGCCGGCGACATCTTCCAGGCCAACGTCGCGCGCCGGTGGACCGGCAGCGTCCCCATGCCGATGCGCGCCTGGGCCCTGGGCGTGCTCGATCGCCTGCCCGCGCGCTACGGCGCGTACGCGGAGCTCGGCGGCGGCCGGGCGGTGCTGAGCGTCTCGCCGGAACTCTTCCTGTCGGTCGATGCCGCCACGCGCGAGGTCCGCACACGCCCCATCAAGGGCACGCGGGCTGCCGGCGCGAGCACCGACGAGTTCGAGCGCTGCGACAAGGAACGCGCGGAGCTGCACATGATCGTGGACCTGATGCGCAACGACCTCGGGCGCGTCTGCTCGATCGGCTCGGTGCGCGTGAGCGAGCCCCGCACGATCGAGCTCCACCCCACGGTGCAGCACGCCGTGGCCGAGGTGAGCGGACGCCTGCGCCCGGGCGTCGGCCACGCCGGGCTGCTCCGCGCGACCTTCCCGCCCGGTTCCGTCACGGGTGCGCCCAAGGTGCGGGCGATGCAGGTCATCGACGGCCTGGAGCCCTTCTCGCGCGGGCCCTACTGCGGCGCGCTCGGCTGGCTCGGCGACGACGGCGCGGTGGCGCTCAACGTGGCGATCCGCACCTTCGCGCTCGAGGACGCCGGGGACGGCACGACCCGCCTGACCTACTGGACCGGCTGCGGCATCGTGGCCGACTCGGACCCCGCGCGGGAATGCCGCGAGAGCCACGAGAAGGCAGCCATCGCGCTGCTGGCCGTGCGCGGCTAGAGGATCTCGGCCGCCAGGCTCGCCAGCTCGCTGCGCTCGGTCTTCGAGAGCGTGACGTGGCCGGCGATGCGCTGGCCCTTCATGCGCTCGATGAGGTGCGCCAGGCCGTTGCTCGCGGCATCGAGGTACGGGCTGTCGATCTGGCCGATGTCGCCGCAGAGCACGATCTTCGTGCCCTCGCCGACGCGGCTCACGATCGTCTTCACCTCGTGCGGGCTCAGGTTCTGCGCCTCGTCCACGATGATGAACTGGTGCGGGATGCTGCGGCCGCGGATGTAGGTGATCGGCTCGAGCACCACCTTGCCGCCGGCGATGAGCTGGTCGAGCCGCTGCTCGGTGCTCTTGCTGTCGGGCTCCGAGGAGCTGCCGCCGCGCGTGCTGAGCAGGTAGGCTGCATCCAGAGCGAGAGCTTCTCGTCCTTGTCGCCGGGCAGGTAGCCGATGTCGCGGCCGAGCGGCATGATCGGGCGCGCCACGAGCAGCTTGTCGAACCGCTCCTCGCGCAGCGTCTTCTGCAGGCCGGCCGCGATGGCCAGCAGGGTCTTGCCCGTGCCGGCGGGGCCGATCAGGCTCACCACCTTGACCTCGTCGTCGAGCAGGAGGTCGAGCGCCATCGTCTGCTGCACGTTGCGCGCGAGCACGCCGAAGACGGGCTTGCGCGGGCCCGTGACCGGGATGAGGTGCGAGGTGTCCGCGAGGCGGCGCGCCAGGCCGGTGTGCGACGAGTCGGTCGAGTCGGCGAGCACCACGAACTGGTTGGCGAGGATCGTGGTCGTGGCCTGCGCGGTGCCGTCGGGCGCGACGCTCGGGAAGGACTCGAGCCGCGACAGCGGCAGCTGGCGCTCGTCGTACAGGTCGTCGATCAGGTCCGGCGGCACCGCGAGCGTGACGTAGCCGGGGTGGAGCCAGTCGCTCTCGATGCGGCCCGCCTCGAAGTCCTCGGCCGGCACGCCGAGCGCGTCGCACTTCACGCGCGCGTTGATGTCCTTGCTGATGAAGATCGCGCGGAGCCCGCGCGCATGCAGCGCGTGCGCCACGCCGATGATGCTGTTGTCGGCCTTGTCGGCCTCGAGCTCCCAGCTCGGTGCCGGGTCGAAGCGCATGATGCGCACGCTGCCGCCCTGGTCGTTCCAGACCACGCCCTCGTGCAGGGGGCCCGACTCGCGCAGCCGGTCGAGCGCGCGGATCACCTGGCGCGCGTTGCGGCCGGTCTCGTCGTTGTTCTTCTTGAAGCGGTCGAGCTCCTCGATCACCATCAACGGGATCACGACCTCGTGCTCGTCGAACTTGAAGATCGCGTTGGGGTTGTGGAGCAGGACGTTCGTGTCGAGGACGAAGTGCTTGCGCACCTGCTGGCCTTCCTCGCTGTGCCGGCCCGATGCGGGGCTGGCGGTTGCGGACGGGGATCGGCCGGCAGAACGGGGTCCACCCATGAAGCGCCTCCTGCGTGCACGACCTGCGGGCGTCCTGCCCATTCGGTGCACATGGGCACTCTACGATCGGATCGGGGGGATGGCTTGCCCAAACCGGCAAGTTCCCGTGAAGATGCACCCCATGCGCATCGCCGACCTCGCCCGGGCCCTCGACCACGTCGCTCCCCCTTCCCTCGCTGCCGGCTGGGACAACGTCGGGCTCGTGCTCGGAGCCGCCTCCGAGCCCTGCTCGCGCGTGCTGCTCGCGATCGACCTGACGGGCCCGGTGCTCGACGAGGCCATCCGCACGAAGGCGCAGGCGCTGGTGCTCTACCACCCGCCGATCTTCGCCGCGCTGCGCAGGATCAGCGACGCCGACCCGCGCGGCCCTGCTGCGCGCCGCCCGCGCGGGCATCGCCCTGCTCTCGCCGCACACGGCGCTCGATGCCGCCGACGGCGGCGTCAACGACTTCCTGTGCAGCGTGGTCGGCGAAGGCCAGTCGATCCCCCTCGAACCCGCAGCCGCCACCCCGCCCGGCCAATCCCACCGCATCACCGTCCATGTGCCGGCGGACCACGTGGATGCCGTGCGCTCGGCGATGGCGCGGGCCGGTGCGGGCACGATCGGTGAGTACACCCACTGCTCGTTCGAGGTCGTGGGCAGCGGCACCTTCATGCCGGGCGAACGCGCACGCCCGCGCGTCGGGTCACGCGGCTCGCTCGAACGCGTCACCGAATGTCGACTCGAGAAGGTGTGCAGCTCGGCCAACCTGCCGGCGGTCGTCGCCGCCATCCGTGCGTCGCATCCGTACGAGGAACCCGCGTTCACGATCGAGGCGCTCGCTCCCGTGCCGATGCCGCGTGCCGGCCAGGGCCGTCTCATGCGGCTGCGCGCCCCGATGACGGCCCGTTCCATCGCACGCGCGCTGGCCTCCGGGTTGCGGGTGCGCCAGGTCGAACTCGTCGGCGACCCGTCGCAACGCCATGCCG
>JBEGNG010000059.1:0-8390 GCA_041182645.1 Planctomycetota bacterium | reverse complement strand
CGGCCCCGCAAGTACTACCGATTGACGGCCGATGGCCGGCGCAAGCTCGCAGCCGATGCGAAGAGTTGGCACCGGCTCACGGTCGCCATGGAAGCGCTCGGCCTGACCAGCAGCATCCCGGGGGTGGTGGCATGAACACGACTCCGCGAGCCGATCGAACCGAGCCCTTGCCCGCCGGTATCACCGCATTCATCGACCGCATCGTGCGCGCCACGCGCCTGCGCCGCGCCGAACGCGACGATGTCCGGGCCGAACTCACGTCGCATTTCGTCGAGGCGATGGCCGCCGGGGCCAGCGCGGACCGGGCGATCGCGTCGTTCGGCGATCCGGTGCAGTCGGCGCGTTCCTTGAGGGCCGCCGCCATCGCCAAGCGTTCGCCGATCGACCGTGCCCTCGGCCGCGCGCTCGTGGCGACGGGTTGGACCGTCGGGGTGGTGGTGGGTGCCTACCTGCTGTTCGCGCTGTATCTGGCGGCGAATGCGCCGCGGCCGTCGTTCGATCCGATCGAGCGCGTCGCTGAGCGTCTGCCCGTGGCTCCATCGGTGGACCAGGTCGCCTGGCCTGCGTATCGGCGGGTCCTGCCGGCGCTTGGGCTGACCGAGCACCAGGACGATGCCAACACGGCCACGGACCGGATCGATGCGGGTCCCGGTTGGCCGGGCAGGAGGCCGACGGACGAAGCGGGTGCCACCTGGGATGAGCAGGTCGCCTGGTGCGACGCGCATGCAGCTGACCTGGCGCGCCTTCGTGCGGCGTCGGCTCTGCCGGTCTTTGGATTCCCGTACGCCGCGGGCTTGACCGACGAGGATGCGGCCTTGTTCGCGCCCGGCACCATCGAGGCCAGCCGGGCGCTGATCCGCGAGAAGGACCGGCCGTGGCGTGCGTTCGGGATCATGCTGCCGCACCTGGCCAGCATGCGCCAGGGCGCGCGTGTGCTGGCGCTCGATGCCACCGTGGCGGCCAGCCGGGGCCAAGGCGCCGCCGCCGTCGACGACCTTGCCGCGATCGTGGCCATGTCGACGCAGGTGCAGCAGCCTCGTTTCCTGATCTGCGACCTGGTGGCGGTGGCCATGCGTGCGGTGGCCGCGCAGCGCGCCGTCATGCTGCTCGAGGCGATGCCGAGTGCATTCACCGATGCCGACCTGGCCCGGCTGCAGGCGGTCATGCGATCGGTGCCCCGGGAGCTGGCCATGCTCGACCTGTGGGGCGAGCGGATCGGCTTCGAGGACGCCGTGCAGTGGGTCTATTCCGACGATGGCGACGGCGATGGGTTCTTCAATCCGACGACGGAGAACGTCAGCATGCTCTCCTCGATCGACGCAGGCAGCCTTGGCTCGGACAACACGATGTCATCCATGCAGTCGGTGATGGTGTCGCTCGTGCGTCCGGGGGCCGCGATCTGGATGGCGGGGCGCAAGGACATGATGGACTTCTACGATCGGTGGTGCGAGGAATTGACGGCGCGCCGCGACTGGACGCTCGGCACGCTCGCCACGGCCGCGCCGACCCAGACCGACGCGCCCCTGCGTGCGGGCGATGCCGTCTTCAAGAGTCGCTACCTGCTGGCGGCATTGCTGCTTCCCGCGGTCGACAAGGCCAACACGGTGATGGCTGCCGATCGCGCCCAGCGTGACGCGGTGGACGTGGCGGCTGCGTGCGTCCGGTTCAGGCAAGCCAAGGGTGCGTGGCCCACGTCGGTGGCTGCGTTGGTGCCGGCGTACCTGCCATCGGTCCCGTCGGATCCATGGAACGGCAAGGCCATCGGCATGAAGGGCGACGGCACGGCGTTCCGGGTGTGGAGCGTGGGTGAGGACATGATGGACCAGGGCGGCGAGCTGAGCATGGGATCGCAATCGCCGCGTGCTCAACCTCGGTTCGGTTCGGGGCCTCCCCCGGCCTGCGACTGGGTCTGGTTCGCACCGACAGGTTCGGTCGATCGCTGGTTCGAGGAGTGAGGGCGGCGGCACGACGGGCTTGTACCGTGTGCGCATGCCGTCGGAGCATGCATCGACCGTGGTCTCCGGGGCTGAGCGACACACCGTGTCGATCGGCGATGTCGGCCTTTCCCCCGGTGAGGTGCGATGGAGCGTCGATGGATCTGCGGTGGCGGTCGTCGACACGGTCGATGGCCGATGGTGGCCGTGGTTCGACGACCAGTCGCCGCTGTTGGGCCTGATCGGTTTCCTGGCGGCGGCCTTGGTGCTGGTGCGATCGGTGGTGCGGCTCGTGCGCATGCCGCGCATCGCGGGTCGCGCCCATTGCCGGCGTTGCAACCACGACCTCGATGGAGGCAGGGCCGGCGAGCCCTGCCCCGAATGCGGCTGCATCCAGCATGGACGGGAGCGCGCGGTGCCGACCTGGAGGCGCAGCGAGACGCTGCTGCTCGGCCTGTCGTTGCTCGTGATGGTCGTGGGTGCGGGTCGGTTGATCACGCGGGTGCAGGTGCAGTCGGCGGGGCAGGCGCTGGCTTCACGCGGCTTGGCGTGGCCGCTCGCATCGCTCCAGTCGGTGGAGGGGTGGCCACTCTGGCGGGTCTGGCGGCCCCAGGACGACGTGCGCAGAGCCGTGGTGGTCCGGCGGGATTCCTCGGGCCGATGGAGCGCCGGCCCCGAGGTCTTCCTGCCCGATGGGTGGTGGGAACTGTCCCACGACGGGCAGTGGATCGCGGCGTTGCGCTTCGAGGCTTCATCCGGATTCGTCCCGACGCTCGAATGGTGGGCGACCGACACGGGCGAGCACCATGCGCTCGAGCTGGGCACCAACGCCGACGGCTTCTACAAGCCGTGCGGGTTCACGCCCAACGGTGCGATCGTCGTGGGGTTGCAGAGTTTGGTGTTCGGCGACCCCTCCGGAACATCCTTGTCTCCCTTCTCGATGCGGGCCGAGCTCATCGATCCGGTCACGGAGGCTCGGTCGCTGATCGGCGAGGGCACGATGACCGCGACCTGGGACGGCGCCGGCTGGTCCCTGCCGATGCTGCTCCTGGCCGCCGATGATGGATCGCCGCCGTCGTGGGGTGCCGCATCCTGCAGACAGGGCAAGAATGACCGGATCGGCGATCTGCTTCGAGGCAGGGGATCCCTGACCGAGCAGGGCGACGACCCGTTGACGAACGTCCCCGGCATGTCGCAGCCCCACAGCGTTCGCTTGCTCGACGATGGCAGCGTGCTCGAGATCCGCGCAAACGTGTGGGCGGCTGGCGGAGCCGGCATCGTGGTCAGGCGCATCGACCTCGAGGGTGGCATCGTGCTGGATGCGCCGCCGATCGTTCCATGGGTCGATCTCCAGTCGGGCGTTTCGATGACACCGTCACCCGATGGTGCCGTTGGTGTCGGGGTAGTGAAGGTTGGGGGGCGGCGAGTCTTGCTGGTCAGGACCTCTAAGTACGTCCAATAACACAAAAACCGATGTATCTTGCCTATCGGCTGGACTTGACCATGGCGTTGGACACATTCCTTAAGGAAAGCCTTGAGGCGATCGTGCCGGCCGCCGATGGTCGTTCACGCATCGCCAACCCGTTCCGTCCACAGGAGTGAACGCTCATGATGAACCGATCCATCGCCGTCGTCGCCGCAGCCTGCGTCTCGTGCGCCGTGTCCGCCCAGTCCGTGACGTGGGAGTTCCTTGCCCGTCAGTCGACGGATGTCGGCGTCGGCGGGATCGCTGAAGCGATCTGGGTTCCCGGCGCGTTCAACAACGGGTGCATCGATGACGAGGGCCGCGTGATCGTGAGCAACACGATCCAGTTGCCGGATGGCACGCTGACCAACGCGAACAATCGTGTGCTCCTGCGCGGTGGGCCGGGTTCGATGTCGCTGGTCGCCCGCAACGGCAGTGCAGCCCTCGTGGGTGCGCCCGCGGGATCCGTGTTCAACACGTCCAGCGGCATCAATGGCATCACGACGACGTACGCCAACTCGACGTCGGGCTACATGGTGGTGGCCGGCAGCCTGAACGGGCCGAACATCATCCACGCCGCGGGTCCCACGCAGAACAACAGCGCGTTGTGGCTCGTCGGGCCCGACGGGACCGCAAGCCTCGTGGGCATCGTCGGCATGCAGGCACCGGGTGCGGCGGCGGGGACCTACCTTTCGTCGGCCTTCAACTCGACCAACCTCTCGACGAGCACCGCCCGCGTGAGCACCACCGGGAAGATGGTGTGGTACAGCACGACGGCCGGCGGCGACACCATCTCGAGCGGTGCGACGGCGAACAACAACGGCTTCTGGCTGCTTGATCCGACCGGCCCCTCGGCGGCACAGCTGCTCTTCCGCCGTGGCCAGGCCGCGCCCGGTTTCTCCGACGGGACCTATCTCAGCGCCCTGAGTTCCTTCTCCGGCATCATCAACGGCTCCACCGTGCTGGTCACGGCCACGCTCGCCGGGGGTACGGTGACGACGGCCAACGACGCCGCGGTGCTGCTGCACCGCAACGGCACGCCGTCGATGGCCGTGCGCGAGGGTGATGCGGCCTACGGTGTTCCGGGTGCGACCTTCACCGGAACCTTCTCGGTGAACGGCAGGGGCGTTTCGTCGGATGGGCGCTTCGTCTTCACCGCGACGATCACCGGCGGCGGCGTCACCACCGCCGACGACTCGGTCTTCTGCCTGTACGACCCGGCCGGTGGTTCCCGGTTGCTGCTGCGCGAGGGCGACGGATCGGCGATCTGGAACGGCGGCACGCTGTCCAACATCAACGGCACGGGCCTAGCCTTCGCCTCGACTGGTCACGTGATCTTCAATGCCGGCATCCTCACGGGTGGGGTGGCATCCAACGTGGGTGTGGACCTTGACCTGGCGACGAATGCCATGACGCCGATCTTCCGTGGCGGGACGCAGGCAGGCGGGCTCCCGGCCGGCGTGCTCTACGCCACCAACTACGCGGGCTCGAGCGGACCGACCATCAACGCCAACGGTGAGATGGTCGTGCGCATGCCGCTGGAGGGCAACGTGAATCCCGGCGTCGACGACTCCGCCCTGTTTGCGTGGAGCGCTTCGACGGGTGTCCGCCTGCTGCTGCGGACCGGCTCGTCGGACCTGACCGGCTTCGCGCTCAAGTCGTTCTTCCCCATCGGCAACGCCGGCCAGAACGGATCGGGCGGTTCCACCGGGCTGAGCGACAGCGGATGGTTCGTGACCAACGCCAGCGATTCGAATCCGAAGACGCCCACCGGGACCGACTACATGGTCATCCGTGCGCGCGTGTTCGGTGCCGCCTCGACCTGCGCGGCCGACCTGGACGGCGACGGACTGGTCGATGGTTCCGACCTGGGGATCATGCTGGGCACGTGGGGTGCGTGCTCGGGTTGCGATGCCGACCTGGACGGCGACGGCCTGGTCGATGGTTCCGACCTCGGGATCATGCTGGGCTCGTGGGGCGCATGCCCCTGAGTCGGTGCCCCTGAGTGCTGTCTCACGGGTCGCACGGTCGCGCCCCATGAGTGACCGACCTGAATCAACTCCACGATGGAACACCACAGCATGCTTCGACGATCGATCGTCCCCACCTTTGCCATCGCGTGCATGGGTTCCGTGGCTGCGGCCGCCGAGCTCACCGTCATCGAGGCTCCCGGCGGCTACATGACCAGCGTGAGTGCCGACGGTTCCGTTGTCGCAGGCTACGGCGGCCAGTATTTCTACTGGACGAAGCGCACGGGCACGATCTTCATCGGCGGCATTGCGCCCGGCGATCAGGGGGCGGGTGGCTCGGCGACGGTTTCGAATGACGGCACGCGGGTCAGCGGCAACGTGCTCAACAACAACAACAAGGTCGAGGCAGCCATCTGGGAGGTCGGAGGATTCGAGTGGCAGTTGATCGGCAACCTCGGATCGAACTGCGACATCAACTCATCCACGGCGTGGGGGATGTCCGGCGATGGCCAGACGGTCGTCGGCGGCGTCTACCCGAGTTTCTGCTCCCATCGTGCCATGAAGTGGTCGCAGGGCGGGACGATGTCGACCCTGTACTCGTGGTTCGGCTGGACGACGCGCGCCAACGGGGCGAACCAGGATGGCTCGGTCGTCTACGGATGGCAGGACATCGACACCGGTTTCCGGCAGGGCTGCTTCTGGCAGGGCAACGTGCAGACCCGGCTTGCGACCACCGCAGGCGTGCGGATGGGCGAGGCTGGCTGCTGCACGGCGGATGGCACGACCTTCTTCGGCTTCGGCAATTTCAACGACGGGAACGGACAGGTGCCGTACCGATGGACGGCCGCAACGAAGGCCGTTCCCCTTGGACCCGATCCCGAGGCTGCCCCCGGGTACGCGACCGGTTGCAGCGCCGACGGCAGCGTCGTCTCGTGCTTCTTCCGCTGGGGGCCCCCCGCGATCAGCGGTGAGGGCTACGCCTGGATCAGCGGACGCGGGTTCGTGGCGCTCGAGACGCTTGCCACCGAGAACGGCATCGACGTCCCCGCAGGGCTTCGACTGTCGCTTCCGTTGGATGTGTCCGCCGACGGCAAGACGATCGTCGGTGCGGGGCGGAACGACCTGAACCAGCAGGTCATCTTCGTGCTCGACCTGCATGGTGACGCTTCGGGCTGTCCGGCCGATCTCTCCGGTGACGGTGGAGTCGACGGTGCCGATCTGGGCGTCCTGCTGACCAACTGGGGACAGGCCGGGCAGGGCGACCTGGATGGCAACGGGAGCGTGGATGGCGCCGATCTTGGGTCGATGCTGGTGGCCTGGGGCCCGTGCCCGTAACAGCCGTCGGCAATGCCATGGCGGCAGCGCCGCCCGTTCAAGGGCTGCCCGGCTACCCTTGGGAATCGGTGCCCCCTCCTTCGGCCCAGGACTTCGTCACCCATTGTGTCGCATCCGTCCATGCGCTCCGACGCTCCCTTCGTGGGCTCTACAGGTCGGTCGACGCGGATGAGGATCGACCCCAGGCCGTCGCGCGCCGCTTCGGCCTCAACAAGAACCTGACGTGGAAGATCGCGAAGCTGCTGGGGGACGGTGAATCGCTCGAGGCCGTCGCCAATGTGCCGGGTGCCGAGGGGATCGGGATCCTGCTGACGGCCATGGAGCGCGAGGGTGCGTCGGCTGTGGCCGTGGAGTCGGTCAGGCGCGACTTCGATGCCTTCGAGGCCATGATGCGCGCGCATGCCGGCGATCGCGCGACGCTCGACCTGCTCATCGACGGCTTGGTCAAGGGTTCCCGAGCCCTCGAAGTCTCGCGCAAGCTGGCGTTCCGGGGCAACTCGGGCGTCTGGGGCCTCCAGGCGCGGGTCCGATCGTCGTTGCAGGTGCTGGCTCCCACCGCGGGAAGGAGCGACCGGCTCGACGACGTGGTGGCGGCAGGCCTGCATGACATCCGTCGGCTGCGGCCCGTCCAGGGGTGGCCGATCTTCCGGTTCCATCATTACGGCATCGGCGGCGAGGGATCGGGCAGGCAGCGCGAGTTCATGCCGATCGAGCCTCCCGCGGTCGACGACGATCCGGCCCTGATCATGCGCTCGTTCTGCTCGCCGCACGGCGCCGAGGTGCGAAGCGTGCGCGAGGGAAGCGACATCCGCCACGAACTCGTCGATGGGCCGATCGGCCAGCGTGGCGCGGTGACGTTCATGTTCGGCTCGATCGAGCGTGGTGCGTTCGGCCGGTACGCCGACCCCGGCGCGCTGGAGCCCGAGTTCGGGGAGATGGTGGCGTTCGTCACGATGCCCACCGAGCTGGTGCAGATGGACGTGCTGGTCCACCGATCGATGCTGCATGAATTCGAGGCGGAGTGCGTGGTGTACGGGCGCCCGTTCGGGGGGTTCGAGACCGATCCGGCGGCGCGGGAGCGGTACAGGCTTCCGATCGCGGGGGACATCGAGCGCATCGATCCTGCCCGCGCCTCGTTGGACACCGAGGACCTGCCCGAGCGCACCGAACTGGCAACGATGGTGGTCGAGCGTGGTGGTTGGTCCCTTGCGGAATTCGTGGCGTTCCGAGCCACCGTGCCCCCTCATCGATCGTGATGCGCTACAGGCTCCCGGCTGCCCCGCGGTGAGCCGTACGGCCCGGCGTCCGATGCCGGCGCGGGGCCGTCGATGGGGCCATCAACTCCCGCGTTCACGGCATGCTCTTTACCGCGTGCCATGCGACGAAGGTGCCGGCACCGAGCAGGATGAGGGCGGCGATCCAGCGTCCGTTGGTGCGCATGAAGCGCTCGCAGGCTTCCTTGATCATGCCGCTGCCACCGGGACGCACGAGCTCGACGATGAGCGGCGTGATGGAGGGGACGAGGGCGACCGCTGCGAAGAGCGCCACGCCCACGAACCGATCGGCCTCGACGGCGATCTGCATGGCCTGGTGGCCTGCGGCAATCGAGACCGACAGGCACTTTGGGTGGATGCCGACGGTGGCGAATCCGATGACGCCCGATCGCAGCGCTCGGCGCCACACGGG